>JASFWR010000012.1:0-21389 GCA_050049155.1 Planctomycetota bacterium
CGGCGGCACGCTGAAGGACCTCGGCGACATGACCGCGGGGGACCCCTCGGGCGAGCTCCCGAACACGGGGTACGACGAGTGGGACGGGGACTTCAAGGTGCAGCACCTCGTCGACGACCGCTCGACGCTGACGATCGCCGCCCAGCACGTGGACATCGACGACGCACCCCGGACGCACCGGACCGTCTTCGCCGTGCCCTTCGAGGGCACCGCGGTCGGCAGCGACCTCCGCCGGGACCTCGACCAGGAGCGGACGCTGACCTACGTGCGCCACGACCGAGCGGCCGCCGCGGAGGGGGACTGGGAGACGCGCGCGGTCCTGAGCTACCACCGGCAGCAGGAGCGGCGCCAGCGGGAGCGCACCGGCGACCGCTACGACGAGCAGGGTTTCGACGTGGGGACGCTCGGGCTGCAGTTCGGCGGCAGCCGCTCCACCGGCTTCGGGACCCTCACGGCCGGCTTCGAGTGGTACCACGACGACGTCGACTCGTTCCTCGACCGGTTCGCCGACCAGACGCCGGCGGACGAGATCCAGGGGCCGGTCGGCGACGACGCCACCTACGACCTCGGCGGGCTCTTCGCCGAGGCGGCCTTCGACGTCTCCGAGGCGACGACGCTGACCGCGGGCGCGCGCCTCACCTACGCCGCGGCGGACGCCGACCAGGTCCGCGACCCGGTCACGGACACGCGCATCCAGGTGGAGGACGACTGGGCGGCGCTGACGGGCTCCCTGCGCTTCGAGACCCGGGTCGTGGAGACCGAGGCCGCCACGGTCGCGGTCTTCGGCGGGATCTCCCAGGGCTTCCGCGCCCCGAACCTCAGCGACCTGACGCGCTTCGACTCGGCGCGGTCCAACGAGTTCGAGATCCCGAGCCCCGGCCTCGATCCGGAGGACTTCGTCAGCTACGAGCTGGGCCTGAAGCACGCCACGGCCGACCTCTCGCTGCAGGTCTCGGCCTTCCTCACGGACGGGGACGACATCATCCAGCGGCTGCCCACCGGCAACGTGAACGGCGCGGGTGAGGAGGAGATCACCAAGGCCAACGTGGGGGAGTCGCGGATCGGCGGCGTCGAGCTCGGCGCGGCCTACCGGCTCTCGGACGACTGGACCGTCTTCGGGAACGTGGCGTGGCTCGACGGGCAGGAGGACTACATCGCCGGGCCCGGGGACCCGGTGGAGCAGGTGGTGCCCTCCCGGCTCATGCCCCTCATGGGGCAGCTCGGCCTCCGGTTCGCCCCCGAGGCGCAGCCCTTCACCGCGGAGCTGCGGTGGATCCACTCGGAGGACGCCGATCGGCTCTCGCCCCGCGACGAGGGCGACACCACGCGGATCCCGCCCGGCGGCACCCCCGGCTACGACGTCCTCAACCTCACCGGTTCGTACCGCTTCGGTCCCGGGGTCTCCGGGCTGCTGGCTCTGGAGAACCTCACGGACGAGGACTACCGCGTGCACGGCTCCGGGCAGAACCGGCCCGGGCGGAACCTGCTCGTCGGTCTGCGCTGGTCCTTCTGAGCCCTCGATCGGGCGGTCCGCGCCGGGAGGATCCGAGCCTCAGCGCTCCTCGAGCAGCCACGCGAGCATCTCGAGGATCTCGCGCGCCGTCAGGCCGTCGAGCATGCCCGAGGGCATGCGCGAGGTGGGGCTGGGGCGCAGCAGCCGCACCTCCTCCTCGGGCACCTCGACCACCTCGCCGTCGGTCCCCCCGGGGGAAGAGGGCGGGAGCTGGACGGCCACCCAGCCCGCCTCGGCGTCGGTGCGGCGGCCGACGAGGATCTCGTCGTCGTGGGTCCACACCTCCGTGTCGCGGTACTGGTCCGACACGTCCCGCGAGGGCTCGAGGATCGCCACCAGCAGGTCGCGCGCGGTGAACCGCCCGCCCGCGTGGGTGAGGTCGGGGCCGGTGCCGCCGCCCTCCTCGCCGACCCGGTGGCACGCGTAGCAGCCGGCGCGACGGAACGCCCGCTCGCCGGCCTCGCGGTCCACCGCCCGGTCCAGGAAGCGGAGCGAGGGGAGCACCTCCTCGGTGGTCCACTCGTTCACGAAGAGCACGGCCTCCACGGGAGGGGCCTCGGCGGTCGGCGCGGCGGGCGGCTCGTAGCCGCCGGGCACCGAGGGGCCCGCGCGCTCGAGGGCGGCCGCGCGGATCCGGTCCAGGTAGCCCTGCAGGCTGCGACCGCCGCGGTACCCGCGGGCCTCCACGTGCAGCAGGTCCAGGTACCTCCGCGCGAGGTCCGCGGTCCAGCCGGCCTCGCACAGGCGCAGGGCCGCGGCGTAGTCGATGGCCACCTCCTGGGTGGAGGCCTGCTCCATGCGCGGCACGGCGAAGGAGGGGGCGGCGGGCGAGCCGAGGCGGGTGAGCAGCTCGACCAGCGCCACGTTCTGGCGCTCGTCCGCCGCCGGCAGGCTCGCCTCCAGCCGCGCGCGCAGGTCGTCCAGTCGTTCGCCGGCCGGCGCGCCCCAGCGGGCGATGCTCAGCTCGACCGTGCGGAGCGAGACCGGGCCGAGGGGGCCCTCCACCGCGAGCACGGCGTCGAGGGCGCGCCCCTGCCACGCCTCGCCGCCCACCCGGGCGAGGGCGAGCAGCCCCTGCGGGTCGCGGGAGGCCAGGGCGGCCTCGGCCCAGGCCTCAACCTCGGGGTCGAGCTCGAGCCGCGCCCGCGCCTGCCGCTCGGCGAGGGGCCCAGGGGTCGACGCGGGGAGGGGCGCGGACCGCCGGGTGCGCTCGAGGGTGCTGCGCACCCGGTAGAGGGCGGAGCGGCGCCCGCGGCCCCCCGTGAGGATCGCCATGGACCCGTCGGGCAGCCACTCCATGTCGGTGATGGGGAAGGGGCGGCCCGAGAGGAAGGGGCGCGCCTCGCCGGTGAACCGGTCGCGGTCACGCTCCATGTCCACGGTGTAGATCACGCCGCGCGTCCAGTCGCCGATGAAGAGCTGCCGGTCGAAGGGCGCGGGGAAGCCGCCGTCCTTGCCGTGGAGCACGCCCACCGGGGAGGCGGGGCCGGTGGAGCAGACCGGGGGGAAGGTCTCCGGCGAGGACCCCGGGATCTTGCCCGAGCCTCGGCGCCATCCGAACTCGAGGCCCGGGGCCAGGTGCACCACGCGCGGGGCGCGGTACCACGGGGCGCCCATGTCCCACTCCATGTCGGCGTCGTAGGCGAAGGCGTTGCCCTCCCCGTCGTACGCGAAGTCGTAGGCGTTGCGAAGGCCCACGGCGACGAGCTCCCAGTCCCCGCCGTCGAGGTCGCAGGTGGCGGTCCAGCCCCCGTGGAGGTGCATGGCGTTGCCGTGCCCGAACGTGTCGGGCATGGCGGGCAGCACCTGGTCGTCGTGCCAGCTCAGCGGGACCCGGGTCCGCGCGAGGGGGGAGGGGAGCGCGACGGAGTTGCCCGCGATCACCTGCAGCCGAGCCCCGTCGGGGGTCGGCCGCACGGCGTGGGCCCCGTGCTCGCCGCTGCCCTCGAAGCGCTGCAGCAGCTCGAGCTCGTCGAAGCGCCCGTCCCCGTCGGTGTCCCGGGCGCGGAGGAGCCCGTTCTCGCCCGAGGCCCAGTCGTTCCGGACGATGTACAGGTCGTCGCCCACGAAGGTCAGGCCCTGGGCGCCGCCGACGTCCAGCCCGAGCGGCTCGACCTCGAGGCCGCCGCCCGCGCGCTCGGAGAGGCGGAAGAGCCCGTGCGTGGCCTCGGCCGCGACCACCATGCGCCCCACGGGGTCCACGGTCAGAGCGACCCAGGAGCCCGCGGTCCGGGGCGCGCGCAGCAGCTCCTCGGCGACGAAGCCCGGCGGGAGTTCGAGGGAGGCCGCGGGGAGCATGCGGTCCGGCGCCCCGCTGCTCGAGCCGGTGGGGGTGCCCCAGGGCTCCATGCCGTACTCGCCGAGGACCTCCACGCGGGTCCGGCTGCCGGCGAGCCGCCACCAGCGGTCCGTCTCCGCCTGCTCCACCCGGCCGCCGTCGTACTCGAGGCGCAGCACCGCGGAGAGGCCCGCGGGCCCGCCCTCGTTCCAGCACTCCGCCGTGAGCCGGTGGGGCTTGCCGTCGCGCAGCGCGGCGAGCTGCGCCTCCGGCAGCTCCACCTCGAACGGCCTCGCCCAGTCCTCACCGCCCGCGAAGACCTCGCCGTCCAGGGCGAACTCCACGCCGTTGTCACAGGTCGCCAGGAGGGTCGCCCGTGCGAGCCCGGGGCCCGCCTTCACGCGCCGCTCGAGCCGCACGAGCTGCCCGTCGCGCGGGCCGCCGGGCGCCCAGATCCACTTCCGCGCCGCGGGCGGAGCCCCCTCGAGGCGCCGGACGCGGACGTTCCGGTAGCGCACCGTCATGGGGGGGCCGGGGTGCAGCTGCAGGGCGAAGCGGCCCTCGCGCCGGGCGGCCGCGGCGTCCCGGTCGTCGAGCTCGCAGGTCAGGGTGCCGTCGACCCAGAGCCGGACCTGGGTGCCCTGGGCGCGGATCCGGTAGGTGTGCCAGCCGGGGCCGCGACCCACCTCGGCGAGGGAGGCGGGGTCGGCCAGGAGGTCGTAGTCGCTGAGCCCGCCGTTCACGAGCAGGCTCGTGGCCCGGCGAGCGAGCACGCCGCGCCCGCCCTGCTCGTACACCCCGCCCGTCCAGTCGGGCCCGTCCTCGAGGTCGGCCTGGTACCCGACCACGTCCCGCTCCCCGACCAGCTCGCTGCGGAACTGGACGCCGGAGTTGCCACCCTCCACCTGGTACTCGAGGGTCAGGTCGAAGTCGGAGAAGACGCCCTCGTGCACGAGGAAGCTCGACGTCGGGCACGGGACCTCGGGGGTGGACCGTCCCACGAGTACGTCCCCCTCCACCGACCAGAAGCGCGGGTCGCCGGACCACCCGTCGGGCCCGAGCAGCTCGGCCGGGGGCGCGGCCGTGGTAGCGGCAGGAGGCGACCCGGCGACGGGCCCAGCGTCGGGCCCGGCGGGGCGCGCGGGGGCAGGCGCCTGGACGAGCGTGCAGAGGGCGAGCGCCAGCGATGCGGTCATGGGGCGAGCATACCTGACCGCCGCGCCGCGGAGCGCGCAGGGCTCAGCGCCCCGCTCGCTCCGGGACGAGCAGCGCGACGAACGCGAGCACCGCCACGAGCCCCTCGGTGACCAGGGTCGAGACCGCGGCGCCCACCATCCCGTGGTCCGCCACGAGCAGCCCGTTGCCCGCGAGGTTCACGGCGAGGCCCGCCGCGGCGATCGCGAGGACCGTCCCGGAGCGGCCGGCGGCCACGACCGCCGTGAGCAGCGGCGCGCCGACGTGCACGGCGAGGGCCGCGCCGAGCAGGTAGAGCAGGCTCGGGGACGCGGGCACGAACGCCTCGCCGAACCAGCGCAGGATCTCCTCGCGGAGCACGGCGAGGAGCGAGCAGACCGCGAGGCCGAGGCCGAGGGACGCGGCGGTCAGTCGCAGCGCCGCCGAGAGCCCGTGCCCGCTCGCGTGGGCGCGGGTCAGCCAGGGGAGCGCCGCGGAGGAGGCGAAGACGCCGCCCATGATCGCGAGGCTCATCACGCGCACCGCCACGTTGTAGTGGCCCACGGCCTCGTCGCCCACGAGGGCCCGGACGAAGAGGTTGTCCACGTGGAAGTAGAGCTGCTGGAAGACCGCGGCGGCGCCCATGGGGATGGAGGCGGCGAGGAATGCGCCCATGGGCGCGGCCGCCACACCGCGCGTGGAGGGCAGCCCGCGCCGGCCCAGCCCGTGCAGCGCCAGGTTGCCGAGGGTGCTCCCGGCGGCGATGGCCACCAGGAAGGGCATGGGGCGCGCCTCCCCGGTCGAGCGCAGGGCGAGCACCAGCAGCAGGCTCGTCAGCGCGGCGCCGGCGCGGACGAGGACGGGGGAGCGCCAGGCGATCCGGTCCTTCCACCCGAGGGTCGAGAGCTCGAGCACGTGGCTGAAGTGGTAGAGGGCGGCGAGCGCGAGGTAGCCCGCCTCGCCGTCGGAGAGGCTGCCCTCCTCCAGGCTCGCGGCCACGGCGGCCACGGCCAGCACCACGAGGGTGGCCGTGACGGTGCGGGCCCGGCGCGCGGTGCGGAGGTTGGGCGCCGCGGCCTCGGGGTCGGCGGCGGCGCGCTGGAGCGAGACCTGTCCGGAGCCGAAGTCGACGACCCCGTCGAGCACGAGGAACACGGACAGCCAGAAGGTCAGGCGCCCGAAGTCCGCGTCGGCAAGGTGACCCGCGAGGACGAGGAGCGTGAGGAGCGTGCAGGCGGACCCGAAGACCCGCCCGCCGACGAGCCACGAGGCGGCCCTCCACACCCGCCCGGGGACCCTGCCCGGCGGGGCCGCGGGGCGCGGGCCCGCCGGAGGGGGAGGCGCCCCGTGCGGGTCCTGGGTGGAGGCGTCGGCGTTCGGCACGTCGGGGTGTACGGTACAGGCATGGGTCGACTCCTCCTCGCACTGGCCTGCGGCTTCCTCCTCGCCTCGCTCGCGCCCACCGGCGCGACCGGGGAGGCGCCGCAGGAGGGCTGCCGCCGATGTGACAAGCGGGGCGTGGTCCCCTGCAGCAAGCACTCCGAGGAGATCATCGCCGCGGAGGGACGCGTCCACTTCTGCTCGGTGGTGGCGGGCTGCGAGGAGTGCGGGGGCGCGCTCGTGGTGGACTGCAAGCGCTGCGACGGCGGCCCCGACAACGCGGCCATGGAGGCCCGGCGGGCGGAGGTGGCCGAGTGGATGAAGCGCAACGAGATCGAGGCGCACTTCGGCCGACCCGTCTCGCGCTGCGAGACCGACCACTGTGAGCTGGTGGTCGACCTGAAGGGCAACTTCAAGGTCGGCCGATCGCGCATCGACGCCCACGAGCTGATGCACCTGATCGCCGACGACACGAGCCACGTGGGGCGCCGGGTGGAGGAGCACTACGACCTCGAGGAGGACGAGATCTTCGCCAAGATGCGCATGTGGATCTGGGAGTCCGCGGCCGACCACATGTCCGCCGTGGAGACCTTCATGCACACGAGCGCCCGCGGGGACTTCAAGATGCTCGGCAAGGATCCCGTGTTCTCCGTGTGGAAGGAGCCGGGGCTCTTCTCGTCCCCGGGCGCGATCCGCACGGTGTTCACCCACAACGTGGGCCACATGCTCATCTCGAACATGTTCCGGGAGCGGGACGTGGGGCCCATCGGCGGCGGCTGGTACGACGCGGGGGCGGGCCACTGGTACGAGTACGACCGCTTCGACAGCAGCGTCCAGTACTGCATCGAGGAGGCGACGGCGCTCTCCAGCTTCGCGGACGGCGTCTGGCGGGCGGCGATGCGCAAGCTCGTCGCGAGGACGGACGAGCCCCTGCTCCCCCCGCTGCTCGACGTGCCGACCACGGCGATGAACGTCCAGCAGCAGGCCATCTGCTGGTCCTTCCACGACTGGCTCGTCGCGAACCACCGCGAGAAGATGCGCCACGTCCTGCGGGACCTGAAGCAGAAGAAGCCCACCCGGGACGTCATGAAGGAGCACCTCGGGCTCGGCGTGCTCCAGGCGGAGGAGGCCTGGAAGCAGTGGGTGCTGGACACGTACCCGACGCGCGAGAAGAAGAAGCGCCGATGACCGGCACCTCCCACGCGTCGGTCGAGCCCTTCGTCGCGCGGCTCGGGGACACCCAGCTGCGGCCCGTGACGCGCGAGGACGCCGGGGCGCTGTTCCCGATGATCCACGGCGTGCCGGGCGTGGTCCGGTGGCTGTCCTGGGAGGGGCCCGCCCGGGTCCGGGACCTGGAGGAGCGCTACGCGGCGTGGCGCGCGGGGGACGCGGACGCTCCCGCCTACACCTTCGCCGTGACCCGCGCGGCGGACGGGGAGGTCCTCGGGGAGGCGAGCCTGCGCTTCGACGACCACCCCGGCGTGGGGGAGCTGGGGTACTGGCTCGGCGAGGCGGCCCGGGGGCGAGGGCACGGCCGGGCGACGGTGGAGCTGCTCACCCGGGTCGGCTTCGAGCGGCTGGGTGCCTTCGCCCTGACGGCGCGGGTGAAGGAGGGCAACGCGGCCTCCATGGCCGTCCTGGAGGCGGCGGGGTTCCGGGCGGAGCGCGCACCAAGGGTCGAGGGGGACCTCGAGGACCCGCCCATCGCCTGGATCTACTCCGCGACCCGGCGCTCGGACCTGCGCCGAGACCCGCGCCCGGCGGTGGACTTCCTCTCCGCGGGTCCGGCCTGAGCCCGGGGTCCCCGTCGGCTTACAATCCCCGCGCCTCCGCCGCCCCGCTCCTACGCCACCCCGCGCTTCCCCCGCCCTGGGGGCCCGACCGCCCGGATTCGGTCGCCTCCCGGGAAGGGCCGGCGGAGCACGTCGTCGACCCTCCGATGTCCCCGTCCAAGAACCTCGTCCTCCTGCTCGCCGCGGCGGCCCTCGTGGCCGCCGGGTACGTGCTGAGCGGGGGCACGGGCCCCGGGCCGGGCGCAGGCGACCTCGGGGCGTTCGAGCAGGTCGAGCGCCAGGACGACCCGGAGGCGGGCGAGGACCTCAGCGGACCCGCGGGCGGCGGGGCGAAGCGGGTGGACCTGGTGGACCCGGTCCGCGACGTGGAGGTCCCCGAGGGGACGGCTCCGGGCTCGGGCACCACGGTCGTCTACCCCCTCGAGGTGGAGCTGACCATGCTGCTCCCCGGCGCGGTGGAGGTCCCGGACGACGTCATGTCCATCGGCTCGGACGCCACGGCGGGCCTCGAGGGGTCCCTGATCGCCGCGGGGGGGGAGCCGGTGCGCGGGACCGTGGAGTTCATCTACGGGCCGAACACCGGGCGCCGCCTCGAGTCCGACGGCGCCGGCCGCTTCGGCGCGAGCGACCTCCTGCAGGGGGCCTCCATCGTGAAGGTCACCACGCCCCTGGGCGGGACGGCGGTCCGGGAGGTCGTGCTGGCCCAGCTATCCACGGCGCAGCTGCACCTGAGCTTCGCGAGCACGGCCTCGGTATCGGGCACGGTCACCGACGAGGGGGGCTTCGCCCTGGAGGCGGCGGAGGTGCGCTCGGACGGGCGCGTCACCTACACGGACTCGGACGGGGTCTTCACCTTCGCCTCCGTCCCCGCGGGCAAGGTGCTCGTGACGGCGCGGAAGGAGGGGTACGCCACGACCCGTCGGATGGTCGGGGTGGGCTTCCGCCAGCGGGTTCGGGCCTCCGAGTTCAAGATCGCCCTGGGCGAGGCCGCGCGGCTGGAGCTCAAGATGGCCAGGGCCCTCGGCTCCGCCGAACCGGGCCTGGCCGTGCTCTCGCCTGCCGCCGGGGTCGGGCTCTCCGTGGGCGGCGGCTTCCCCTGGTACGAGATCAACCCCGTCCGCGTTCCGCAGCGGGGGAGCGCGGTGGTGGAGGGCCTCCCGGTGGGCGCGGTGGCCGTCCGCATGTTCAAGGACGGCGCGCTCGCGGTGCCCCCCTCCAAGAACGTCCGCCTCTACGCGGAGCGGACGGTGCAGGCGGTCATCGACCTGGAGCCCGCGCCGTCGATCCGCGGCGTCGTGCTCGACGAGGGCAAGCCGGTCAAGGCCGCGCGCGTCACGATCGAGGCGGCCGACCGCACCACGGTCACCTCCAAGGTCCTCGGGCAGCGCAACCCGCGCTCCTCCCTCCAGGCCGTGCTCCCCTCGGTGCCCGCGGCGTTCCAGCGGACCCGCACCGACAGCCGCGGCGAGTTCCGCTTCTCCCCGCACCCCGCCGCCCCGAGCGCCTACTACGTCACGGCGACGAGCAAGGACGGCAGCCGGCGCGGCGTGGGCGTCGTCCCCATGGGAGGGCAGGACGTGACGGTCGTCCTCGGGCCCGCGGAGGTCCTCACCGGGGACCTGGAGCTGCGCCTCCCCGGGAGGTTCCAGAGCCTCCCCGTGGACGTGCGCATCAAGGGCGCGCCCCAGGAGCGGCGCATGCTCGGGGCGGGGCAGGAGCTGGAGGTCGAGGGGCTCGAGCGCGGCACGTGGCGCGTGAGCGCCAGCTGGCGGGGCATCCAGGTGGTGCCCGGCGCCGTGGTCGAGGTGGGCGCGGCCCCTGCCGGCCTGCAGGGCACGCTGCCCCCGGGGGCGATCCAGGGACAGACGGCGGACGAGCGCCGCCGGGCGCGCGGTTCCTGAGGAACGGCCCCCGTCGGCTCGCGTCCGCGCCCGCCACGGAGGCTAAGATCGCCGTCCATGTCCCTCGACCCGCAGCCCGCTCTACGACTGGACGGTTCCTCCCTCTCCCTGGAGGACCTGGCGCCGCTCCTGCACGACGGTGACCTGCGGGTGGAGGTCGACCCCGCGTGCCACGAGGGCATCCGCGCGTCGCGCGCCATGGTCGACCGGCACGTGGAGGCCGGCGACGTGGTCTACGGCCTCACCACCGGCTTCGGCCGGCTCAAGAACGTCGCGGTCGACCGCGCGGACCTCGCGGCGCTGCAGCGCAACCTGATCCTCTCCCACTGCGTCGGCGTGGGCGACCCCATGCCGCAGCGCGAGGTCCGGATCGCTCAGGTCCTCCGCCTGAACAGCCTCCTCCGGGGCGTCTCCGGCGTCCGCATCGAGCTGGTCGAGCACCTGGCCAGCGTCTTCAACGCGGGCTTCGTCCCGGTGGTCCCGCAGCAGGGCTCGGTGGGCGCCAGCGGCGACCTCGCGCCGCTCTCGCACATGGCCGCCGCGATGATGGGGGTGGGCGAGGCCTGGCACGGCGGCGAGCGCATGGACGCCGCCGACGCGCTCCGCGCGGCCGGCCTTCCGACCCTGACCCTGGAGGCGAAGGAGGGGCTGGCCCTGATCAACGGCACGGAGATCATGAAGGCCTCCGCCGTGGTGAGCGTGCTGCGGGCGACCAACCTCTCCAAGGCGGCCGACGCCGTGGCCTCGCTCTCGATCGAGGCGCTCCACGGGAGCGACCGTCCCTTCCAGGACCTCCTGGCGCGCCTCAAGAACAACGAGGGGCAGCGGCGCACCGCGAGCAACGTCCGCGCGTGCCTCGCCGAGTCCGAGATCCTCGTGTCGCACGTGGACTGCGATCGGGTGCAGGACCCCTACTCCCTGCGCTGCGTGCCCCAGATCCACGGCGCCTTCAAGACCGCCCTGGCCCACGTCACGGACGTCCTCCGGGCCGAGCTCAACGCCGTCACGGACAACCCCCTGGTGGTCCCGGAGTCCGGGGAGGTGTTCAGCGCGGGGCTCTTCCACGGGCAGCCGCTCTCGGTGATCCTCGACTATCTGGGCCTCAGCGCCTGCACCCTGGCCAACGTCTCCGAGCGTCGGATCGAGCAGCTGGTCAACCCGGACCTCTCGGGGCTCCCGGCGTTCCTGTCGCCGGACCCGGGCCTGCACTCCGGGCTGATGATCGCGCAGTACGCCGCCGCTGCCCTGGCCAGCGAGAACAAGGTCTACGCCCACCCGGCGTCGGTGGACACCGTTCCGACCAGCGCGAACCAGGAGGACCACGTGTCCATGGGCGTGACCGCCGCGCGCAAGTGCCGGGTGATCCTGGACAACGTGGAGGCCGTGCTCGGGATCGAGCTCGTGTGCGGTGCCCAGGCCCACGAGTTCACCGCCGACCTGCGCGCCGGGCTGGGCGCCCACGCCGCGCACCTCGCCGCCCGGGCGGTGGTCGAACCCCTCGGGGAGGACCGCTACCTGGAGCCGGACCTGCGGGCGGCGAAGGAGTGCATCGCGTCGGGTGCCCTGGTCGAGGCGGTGGAGGCCGCCGCCGGGCCCCTGCTGCCATGAGCGAGGGCGCGCCCCGCACGGACGACCTGCGGGTCTCCGACCTGCAGCCCCTGATCTCGCCGGCGGTGCTCCTGGCCGAGGTGCCCCTCAGCCCGAAGGCGGCGGGCGTCGTGGCCCGCGCGCGCGCGGAGATCGAGGCCGTCCTCGACGGACGCTCCGATCGCCTGCTGGCGGTCGTCGGCCCCTGCTCCATCCACGACCCCGACGCCGCCCGCGAGTACGCGGGCCTCCTCCGGGAGGAGGCCCGGCGGCTGGAGGAGGACCTGCTGCTGGTCATGCGGGTCTACTTCGAGAAGCCGCGCACGCGGGTCGGGTGGAAGGGCCTCATCAGCGACCCGGACATCGACGGGAGCTTCCGGGTGAACCGGGGCCTGCGGATCGCCCGCGAGCTTCTCGCGGACCTCGCCGAGCTCGGCCTGCCGGCGGGCAGCGAGTTCCTCGACACCATCTCGCCCCAGTTCTTCGCCGACCTGATCTCCTGGGGGGCGATCGGGGCGAGGACGGTGGAGAGCCAGGTGCACCGCGAGCTGGCCTCGGGCCTCTCCATGCCCGTGGGCTTCAAGAACAGCACGTCGGGGCACCTCGCGCCCGCCATCCACGGAGTGGGCGCGGCGCGCCACCCGCACCGCTTCCTCTCGGTCACCAAGGAGGGGAACTCAGCCATCGTGTCCACGCGGGGCAACCCGAGCTGCCACCTGATCCTCAGGGGAGCGGACGGCGGACCGAACCACGACGAGGCCTCCGTGCAGCGGGCGGCGGCGGCCTTGGAGGAGGCGGGCCTCGCCCGCCGCCTCATGGTCGACTGCAGCCACGGCAACAGCCGGAAGGACCACGCGCGGCAGCCGGCGGTCGCGGTCGAGGTGGCCCGTCAGATCGCGGAGGGCTCCGAGGACGTGGCCGGGGTGATGCTCGAGAGCAACCTCCTCGAGGGGCGCCAGGCGCCAACTGACGTCCCCCGGGTGCGGGGCATGAGCATCACCGACGCCTGCATGTCCTGGCAGCGGACCGTGCCCGTGCTCGACGAGCTCGCCCTCGCGGTGAAGCGGCGGAGGGCGGCCGCCGGGCCGCCGCGGCCGGGCTCCGCGCTCTCCTCGGACCGGACCTGATCTCCCTGCCGCCTTCCAGGCGGCGTCACCCTCCATCCCTCCTCGCGTCCCATGCTCCTCCTCCAGCTCCTCCTCGCCCTCTCGTCCCCCCTCGCCGCGGGCGAGGGCCAGGCCTGGGACGGCTTCCGGGGACCGAACGGGAGCGGGCACGCCGCGGGTGAGCTCCCGGGCGAGCTCGCGGCCGAGCCCCTCTGGAGCCTCGAGGTGCCCAAGGGCTACTCCTCACCGGTCGCCGCAGGGGACCGGGTCGTGCTCACGGGGGCGGACGGGGAGGAGCTCTCGGTCCTCTGCGTCGACGCGCGCTCGGGGGAGCTGCTGTGGCGGCGCCGGCTGCCGTACGACGGGAGCCGGCCCGGGGCCAACTCGCCGGCGGCGAGCACGCCGGCCACGGACGGGGAGCGGGTCTTCGTGCTCTTCCACCACGTCGGGCTCGTGGCCTACGACCTCCTCGGGGAGGAGCTCTGGCGCGACGACCTCGGCGCCCCGTTCAACCTCCCGCACGGGCTCGCCACCTCGCCGGTCGTGCACGACGGGCGCGTCCTGGTGCAGCTGGACCAGGACTCCGGCTCGGAGCTGCTCTGCTTCGACGCGGGCACGGGGGAGCGCCTCTGGCGCACCGAGCGCGAGGGCGCCGCGCACAGCTACTCCACGCCGGCCGTCCACGCCCCCGAGGGGGGTGAGGCCGTGGCCGTGGTCTCCGGCTCGTACGAGATCGCGGCCTACTCCCTCTCGAGCGGGAAGCGGGTCTGGTGGGTGTCCGGCTCCGCCTGGCAGTCGAAGTCGGTGCCCCTCTTCGACGGCGACCTCTGCATCGTCAGCGCCTACATGCCCAGCTCCGCGGAGTTCGGCATCCCGGCCTCCCCGTCCACCTTCCCCGCGGCCCTGGAGGCCTTCGACGAGAACGGGGACGGGGTGCTCGCCCGGGACGAGTGGGACCACGAGATGATGCAGAGCACCTGGTTCATCTGGGACCGGGGCGGGGACGAGGTGCTCGACGCCGACGACTTCGCGTACCTGATGTCCGCGCGGACCGAGAAGGGAGCGCTCTTCGCCATCGAGATGGGGGGCGAGGAGGACGTCACCGAGACCCACGTGCGGTGGAAGTACACGGGGCGCCGCGGTATCTCGGACGTGATCACGCCCGTCTTGGTGGACGGCGTGGTCTACCTCCTCAAGGACGGCGGCATCGTCACCGCCATCGAGACGAGCAGCGGCGAGGTGCTGGAGGACGGGCGCGTCGGCGAGCCGGACCAGTACTTCGCCTCCCCGGTCACGGCCGGGGGCAGGATCCTGACCGCGGGGATGTCGGGGCAGCTCAGCGTCATCCAGCCCGCCGGGAACGCGGGGGCCGAGGGGGGCGCCGGGGGCTGGACGTTGCTGTCGAGCACCGACCTCGACCTCGGCAAGGTGTGGGCCACGCCCGCGCTCCTGGACGGGCGCATCCTCGTCCGCGGCGAGGAGCGCCTCGCCTGCCTGCCGCGGCCGCGCTGAGCGCCCGCCCGGCCTCCGGGCCCGCGCCGATCAGGGCGCGCTCGCGGCGTCGCGGAGCCGCCCGAGGAACCGCTCGGGGTCGGCCTCCCGCAGCCACGTGCGGCGGTCGTCCTCGTCCTCCACCAGGCCCCCGGCCTCCCAGTACTGGAGGAGCTGCTTGGCGCGGCCCACCGCGGCCTTGCGCGGCGCACCCAGGGACTCGAGGACCTCGGCGTACTCCACCAGGAAACCGACGGCCTCCCGCAGGGAGACGTCCTTGCCGGAGAAGATCCAGGGGTCCCGGAGCGCGCCCCTTCCGACCATGACGAACGCGCACCCGGTCTCCGCGCGCATGCGCTCGAGGTCCGCGTGCAGCCACGCGCTGCCGTTCCCCGCGACGGGGATGGAGACTGCCGCCACGGCGCGCGCGATGCGCGACCAGAAGACCTCCTCCTGGTAGCCCTCACGGCGGGTCCGGCAGTGGATCGTGAGCATGGCGGCGCCGCCCGCCTCGGCGGCGCGGGCGATGACCTCCACGTCGCGGTCGTGGTCGAAGCCGGCGCGGATCTTCGCCGTCACGGGGACCCGGCCGTCGACCCCGGCCACCGCCGCGCGCACGGTGGCCTCGACGCCCCGCGGGTCCTTGAGGGCGGCGGCGCCGGCGCACCCCTTGAGGGCGCCGCGCGCCGGGCAGCCGAAGTTGAGGTCCACCACCGGGACCCCGAGCTCCGCCGCGTGGGCCGCGGAGCCGGTGAGCGCCTCCAGGTCGGCCCCCATCAGCTGGATGCCCACGGGGATCGGGAAGCGGCGATCCCCGAGGTGCTTGCGCATCTCCTTGTGGGCGACGGGGCGGTCGATGACCCGGACGAACTCGGTGAACGCGCCGCCCAGGTCGGTCGCGGCGTGCCGCGCGAGCACGAGGTCACGGAAGGACGGCGCCGTGACCCCCTCCATGGGCGCCAGGAGCCACGGCGCCGTGAAGGGGAGCCCCTCGACGACGGGGGACGCGGGCTCGGCGGCGATCTCGGTCGCGGCGATCTCGGTCGCGGAGGGCATGGGGGAGGAGTCTAGTGGTTGGGGGAGGCTCACGGGGGCGCGGCGGCGCGGGAGCGGGGGGCGGTCACTTAGACTCCTGGGCATGTGGCTCAACGAGAACCTCCAGCCGACCGACTGGGACGGCGCCTTCCCCGAGCTCGACTTCGAGGCCGCGGCCTCGAGGATCGGCGAGGTCGTCCCGCCGACCCCCCTCGTGCCGCTCCCCGGGTCGATCCCCGGGGTGTTCGACCTGCGCGGAAAGATGGAGAACCGACAGGTCACGGGCTCCTTCAAGGCGCGCGGCGCCCTGAACAACATGCTGCGCCTGACGGAGGAGGAGCGCGCCCTCGGCGTCGTCGCCTCCAGCTCGGGGAACCACGGGCGGGCCCTCGCGTGGGCGGCGCGCCGCGTCGGGGTGGCCGCCGCCGTGGTGATGCCCGAGGACGCGTACCCCAACAAGATCGAGGCGTGCCGCGCCGAGGAGGCCGAGGTGGTGCTGGCCCCGGACCGCTGGCAGGCGGACGTCGTCGCGGAGCGCATGGCCGGGGAGGGGCGCCTCTGGGTGCACCCCTACGACCGACCCGGCACCGTCGAGGGGGCGGGCACCGTGGGGCTGGAGCTGGCCGCGGACTGGCCCGAGGTCGAGGTGGTCGTCGTCTGCATCGGCGGCGGCGGGCTGAGCGCAGGATCCGCGCTGGCCCTGCGCCGATCGCTGGGCGCGGGCGTGGTGATCCTCGGCGCCGAGCCGGTGGGGGCGGCGGCCATGGTGGCCGCCCAGCGAGCGGGGCGGAGCGTCCACCTGGACACCATCACCAGCCAGGTGCAGGGCCTCACCACGACCTACGCCGGGCACCTGAACGTCGAGGTCTGCCGGGCCACCCTGGACGGGATCATCACGGTGGACGACGAGGCGATCCTCGCGGCGCAGCGCCGCTTGGTGAACCCCGAGGAGGCCGCCGGCTGGAGCGGAGAGGTGGTGGAGCCGGCGGGCGCGGCCGCCTACGCCGCCGCGCTCTCGGACGACCTCTGCGAGCTGGTCACCGCCGCTCGGGAGCGGCGCGGGCTGTCCACCGAGCCGTGCGGCGCCATGGGCGTGGCGGTCACCATCTCCGGCGGGAACCCCGCGCCGGACCAGCTGGAGGCCCAGCGGACGTGAGGCGCGCGGCCGGCCCCTTGCTCGCCCTGCTGGCCGCGGCCTGCGGGGGCGGCGAGCCGCGCCCGGGGACCTCGCCCGCGGCGGTGCCCGCCTGGGGCCTGCCCGGCGGGCGGCCGGCGCCAGGGGTCGAGGAGGAGGCGCGCGCGCAGAGCGACACCGTCCTCGTGTTCGTCCTCGACGGGGTTGGGGCGGAGGAGCTGGAGAGCGCGGCCGTGCGCCTGCCGAACCTCCGGGCGCTGGCCGCCGGCGCGGTCCGGTACCGGGACGCGACGGCGGTCTCCACCGGCGGGAACGCCGGGCTGGCCTCCCTGCTCACCGGGCGGTACCCGACGGAGCACGGCGCGGGGTCCATGGGCGTGGCCCCCTGGGCCAACCTGCCGGAGGCGGAGCGCACCCTGGCGGAGGGCTTCCGCGCGAGGGGCTGGCGGACCGTCGCCTCGTTGGGGGAGCCGCGCCACGCCCGCGGGCTCTCCGGCTTCTCCCAGGGGTTCGACGGCTTCGACGCGCCCCGGCCGGGAGCGCCTGGGCGGGACCCGCTCGGGGTGGCGATCGGCGCCCGCGACCTGCTGGCGGCGCCGCTGCTCGAGCCGGGCCTCCCGGTGTTCGGCCTCGTCGTGTTCGGAGCGCCGGAGGACGTGAGCCGTGTCGCCCCGGAGAAGCTCGTGGCGGCGGCGCCCATGCTGGGTGAGCGCCTCGCGACGGTGGCCGCGGAGCGCGCGGAGGTGGCGCGCGAGCTGCAGCGCCTCGAGGGGACCACGGAGGCCGCGCGGGAGCTCGTCCGGATGCTCGGCCGCGCCCGGGGCAGCGACGCCTGGAGACTGTTCGAGCGGGCGGTGCGCGACGCGCAGCTCGAGGAGGTCGACGGGGCGATCGGGCGCCTCCTCGATCAGGTCGAGGCTGCGGGGCGCGCGGAGTCCTGCACCGTCGTCGTGTGCGCCACGCGCGGCCGGATGCGCCGGCCCTCCGAGCTCCAGGTGGGGCCCAGGTTCACGGAGGAGGTGCTCGGCGTCCCGCTCTGGATCCGCTGGGCTCGGGGCCAGGGCGCAGGGGACGACGTCCCCGGGCCCACCTCCGTCCTGTGGGCGGCCCGGTCCCTGGACCGGGTCTTCGGCCTGGACCTTGGGCCGACGGCCTTCGTGGTCGAGGGCCGCGCCTTCGTCTCGTCCGCGCGCCTGGACGTGCACGCCGCCGTGGACGGTGAGCAGCACCTCGAGCGCCTCGGGCTGTCCGACGCCGTCCTCGCCTTCGGCCGCGGCGGCGGTCCGCCCGCCCCGGGCCCACGGACAGGGGCGGCGCCCGGTGTCGACCTCGGGGAGGAGCTCCTCCGGTACGCCCGCCGGCCCGAGCTGGCGATGACCTGGGCAGGGGACGGCCCGGCGCCCGCGGTGCGCTGGGAGACGGACGCGCTCCGGGCCGCGGCGCCGGGCGGCCGGCCGGCCCGGAGCGGGCGCGTCGCCCTCGACGCATCGGCTCCGGAGGTGGCGCTCGGCCTCGAGGGCCGCAGCACCGCGTTCCGCGTCGAGCTCGAGGCGCTGGGTGGGGGCACGGTGGGGCCCGCGGCGGTGTCCGTCGGCGGCGACGTCGGGTCCGAGCTCCCCCTGCTCCTCCTCGGGCACGAGGCCGGCGGGCCGGTGCAGGAGGACGCCCCCCCGGCCCTGACGATCGAGCGGGAGCAGGGCGTCTGGTGGCGCTTCCGGGCGGAGGGGGAGGGGCCCGTGGAGTTGCTCGTGGGGTGCTGGCCCCCGCGCCACCCCGCGGACGGCCTCGTGGTGGAGCTCGCGGGAGGCGCCCGGCGCACGGACGTCCCCGGCCGCCCGGACCTCGCCCACCTCGTGGGCGACGCGCCCTTCGACTTCGCGGTCCGCAAGCAGGGCGGCGAGTCCTTCGCGGTCAGCTGCCGGCGGGACGGGGGCTTCCTGCCCCCGGAGCGGATCGCCGTGGAGGGGCGGCTGCTGGGCGACGCCAGGGGCTTCTCCTTCCTGCTCCCGGCGTGGCAGCCGGCGGCGTCGGAGGGCATGGGCGCCGTGGACCCCTCGGGGGTGCCGGCCGCCGGCGCGGCGCTGAGCTTCCAGCGGCGGGGCGCCACGGTCCCGGCGCCGCCGGAGGGAGGCCTCGCCCCGGAGGTGCTGGAGTTCCTGCGGACGCTCCCCCCAGGAGAGTGAGCGGAGAGTGAGGCGGGGAGTGAGGCTGGGAGCGGGCCCGATGAACAGGCGCTCCGAGCGGGCGGCGCGAGGGCTCGCGGCGAGTCGGCCCTCCGAGTCGGGACTGCGAGTAATCTCTGCGGCGTGAAGCGCATCATCCTCTGCAGGCCGGCGGGCCCTCGGAACGTCGGCGCGGTCCTCCGGGCGGCGCTGAACTTCGGGCCGACCGAGGTCGTGATCAAGGGGCTCGGGCGGCCGTCGCTGCTGGAGCACCCGGACTTCGACCTGATGTCCCACGGGGGCGAGGAGGCGCGCGCGAGCATCCGGGTGGTGGAGACCATGGAGGAGGCCCTCGAGGGCTGCCACCACGCCGTGGCCTTCACCGCCAGGGCGCGCCGCAAGGAGCGCCGGGTCAACTGGCGGGAGCGCGCGCCGGAGCTCGCGCCCATGGGGGACGACGGGGAGCAGCGGCTCGCGCTGATCTTCGGGAGCGAGGAGAGCGGCCTGACCCGCGAGGAGGCCGCGGTGGCGCAGGAGCTGGCGCACCTGCGGACGGCGCCGGAGCACACCTCGCTCAACCTCGCGCAGGCGGTCACCGTGGTGCTCCACAGCCTCTTCACCGGGGACGAGGTCCACCAGCGCGAGCCCCTCCCCAAGCGGCTCGACCAGCGGGGCCGCACCTTCCTGAAGGAGCGCATGATCGAGGTCCTGGCGGGGGAGGTGGCCTTCACGGAGGCGGCGGCGCGGGACATCACCGGCGCCATCGAGCGGATGGTGACCCGCGCGCCCCTCGAGCCGCGGGACGCGCGGGCCTGGCACATCATCCTGCGCTCCCTGGGCTCCTCGGCGACGCCCGGCCAGTTCGGCCTCGAGGAGCAGGCGAAGGAGGGTCGGCGCAGGGACGCGCTGGAGCGGAACCGCCAGCGCCAGGGCGGCGAGGCGGTCGAGGGCGACGGGCCGGGTTGAGCGGGTCCCGCGGCGGCTCTCGGAAGCTCCGCCGGGCCCGTGCGAGATTGAGATCGCGGCGCGCGGTTTCGCCACGAAGGGCCCTCATTTGGGGCTGGAGCTCCCGGCGGCGGGACTAGGATGTCCGC
This sequence comes from Planctomycetota bacterium, assembly GCA_050049155.1. Lineage (GTDB taxonomy): Bacteria > Planctomycetota > UBA1135 > UBA1135 > Saltatorellus. The sequence continues at coordinate 19,649 of JASFWR010000012.1, forward strand.
CCGAACGATGGTCCACCTCAGCCGCATCTACACCAAGTCGGGCGACGACGGCACCACCCAGCTGGGGGACGGCTCGACCCTGCCCAAGCACCACCTCCGGGTGGCGGCGTACGGCGACGTCGACGAGCTCAACTCGATGCTCGGCATGGCGCTCGTCCACGGCGTGGGTGAGGGGGCCGCGGAGAAGCTGCGCCGGATCCAGAACGACCTCTTCGACGTGGGGAGCGACCTCTGCGTCCCCGGCGAGGCGGGCGAGAAGCTTCGGATCACCTCGGCCTACGTCGACCGCGTCGAGGCGTGGATCGACGAGGTGAACGAGGGGCTCGAGCCCATCAACTCCTTCGTCCTCCCCGGCGGCACCCAGGCCGCAGCCTGGCTGCACCTCGCGCGCACCGTCTGCCGGCGGACCGAGCGCTGCATCGTGGAGCTCTTCGCCCACGAGGAGCGCGGCAGGGTCAACGTCGAGGTGCTGAAGTACGTGAACCGGCTCTCCGACCTGCTCTTCGTGCTGGCGCGCGAGGCGAACGACGGCGGGCGCTCGGACACGCTCTGGGTCCCCGGCCAGAACGGCTGAGCGGGGGACGGCGCCGTGGGCTTTCCCCTCGATCACGAGACCCCGAAGGAGTGGGTGGCGCTCGTGGAGCGTGACCCGCTGGCGCTGCTGGAGGACCACGCGCACTGCGAGCTGAAGGCCGCGGCCTCGGCCCACGCCCTCATCGCCAAGAACCCCGATCGCGCCGAGCTCGTGCGTGACCTCGCGGACATCGCCATCGAGGAGCTGGAGCACTTCAAGGTGGTCGTGGCCGAGCTTGAGGCGCGGGGCGGCTCCCTCGGGGAGCAGTCGGAGAACACCTACGCCGCGGGGCTCCACCGCGGCTCGGCCGCGACCCGCGAGAGCCTGGTCCTGGACCGGCTGGTGATCGCCCACCTCATCGAGGCCCGCAGCCTCGAGCGCTTCCACCTCCTCGCCGAGGGGGCCACCGACGAGCGCCTCCGCGCCCTGTTCGCGGAGCTCCTGCCGTCCGAGGCCGCCCACCAGGGCTTCTACGCGAAGGCCGCGCGAGGCCTCTTCGGGCGCGAGCGCGCGGACCGGCGGGTCGCGGAGCTCCGCGCCCTCGAGGGCGAGCTCATGGCGTCGCGGCCGTTCTCCCACACGGTCCACTCCGGCATGGTCGGCGCCCCCGGGCCTGCGGAGGCCGCCGCGGGGCTCCGGCCATGACCGGCGCTGCGGAGGCGCGGCGCGTGATCCTGGAGGGGCGGGTCCAGGGGGTCGGGTTCCGGTGGCACGCGCGGCTCGAGGCCCGGGCCATCGGGGCGCGGGGCTGGATCCGGAACCTCGACGACGGGAGCGTGGAGGCCCACTGCGAGGGGGACCCGGACCGGGTGGAGGAGCTGCTGGGGTGGTTGGAGATGGGGCCCGCGGGGGCCCGCGTCGACCGCGTGGACGTGCGCCTCGTCCCGGCGGAGGGGCTCGCCGGCTTCGAGATCCGCTGAGGCCGCCGCGGCCGCCCTCCAGGCGTGAACTCGTCCACGCCGTGGCCTAGGCTCTCCGCATGTCCCCGGCCGTCGCGACCCTGCTCGCCCTCGCCGGCTCCCTGGCCGGTCCCCTCGCGGCCCAGGAGCCGCCGGCGCTCCCCGCGCCGCTCTCGACCGAGAGCTGGAACACGCCCGGCGCCGCGATCCCCGCGGTGGAGCTCCCGCGCATCGACGGGCGCGGGACCGTGGACCTCGGGACCCTGCG
>JASFWR010000189.1:0-7409 GCA_050049155.1 Planctomycetota bacterium
GCCTGGAAGCACCAGCTCTCGCCGGCGGCGGCGGAGACGGCGCCGGTGGGCTGGGGGACCGCCGTGAGGTCGATGGTGAGGGAGAACTCGCCGGCGGCGCCGCTGTTCAGGATCTGGCCCGGGCCCACGTAGCGGCCGATGTCGCCGGTGAGGCAGAGGTTGCCGGAGCTGCCGCCGGGGTTGAGGACGAAGCCGCGGGTGCGGCTCGTGATGAAGAAGCCGAAGGAGTTGGCCGGCAGGCGCGACGCCGTGAGCGTGACGTCGTTCTGCGCCACGTCCAGGGAGCCGCTGGCGTCGATGCGGCCGGTGGCCCCGGTGGAGTTCGGGTTGGCCGTGCAGAAGACCGCGCCGATGAAGGGGCTCGCCTCGTAGGCGCCCATGTCCACGATGGGGGCGGCGCCGTTGCCGGTGTCCGCCGTGCTCGGCTCGTCCACCTGGCGGCGGGCGCCGTCCGCGTCGGTCTGGATCGCCGCGAGGAGGCTGGCGTTGTCCCCGGCGTCGATCCCGGGGGAGGGGACCTGGAGGCGGTAGTCGCCGTTCGCCTCGTCCACGAAGGCCGGCGCGGCGCTCAGGTTGCCGGCGCCGGTGAAGCCGCCCTCCACGATGCTGTACTGGACGTTGGCGCCGTTGGAGGCCTGGTTGAAGGGCCCCTGCGCGCCGCCGGGGCCGGTGTTGGCCCACAGGATGGAGTTGCGGACGGTGGGCGTCGCGCCCTGCACGCGGATACCGCCCGCGGCCTGGGAGGTGGCGCGGTTGCCGACGATGGTGCAGTTGCGCACCCGGGTGGAGCCGCCCTGTCCGATCCACAGCGCGCCTCCGCCGGAGTTGCCGGTGGCGACGTTGTCGGTGAACACGCAGTTGGCGACGGTGACGTTGCCGGTGGCGAAGATCTCGAGGGCGCCGGCGCGGGCGGCCTGGTTGCCCTCGAACCAGCAGCCGTCGTACACCACGGCGCCGCCGGTGGCGATGTCGAAGGCCCCGCCGAAGGCGCCGCCGACGTTGTCCCTGAAGCTGCAGCGGATGAAGTCCGGCCCCGCGCCGTTGATGTACCCGGCGCCGCCGCCGAAGGTGCAGCGGTTGGCGACGAAGTCGCAGTTGCGGATGGTGGGGCTCACGTTGCCCACGCAGAGGATCCCGCCGCCGCGGTCCGCGTTGCCGCTGGAGCTGCCGTTGGAGTTGCCGCCGGTGATGGTGAAGCCGTCGAGCACCGCGGTCTCGTCCGTCCCGGGCGTGCGCACCACGTGGTAGGCGTTCTCGGCGTAGCCCGTGAAGCCCGGGCCGTCGTCGCCGTTGATGTCCGCGGTGAGGATGGAGGGCGCGGTGCCGAAGGCGGGCCGCTCGTCCGGCGACCCCTCGCCCCCGGCGAACCCGCCGTAGATCGCGACGTTGTTGCGCAGGCGGAACGAGGTGGCCCGGTTGCCCGTGGCGTTCGCCCGGTACGTGCCGTCCGCCACGTAGAGGTCCGTGCCGGCGGTCGCCGCGTTGAGGGCGACCTGGAGGCCGTCGATGCCCTGGTGGGCGTCGGCCCAGGAGGACCCGTCGTTGGCGCCCGTGGTCAGGTTCGCGTCCACGTAGACGGTCTGGGCGCCGGCGGCGCCGAGGAGGACGAGGGAGGGGGCGAGGCGAGCGGTGAGCGAGCGGAGGCGCATGGGGGGCGTCGTGTGGGGAGACGGTCGTGGCCGGGGGGCCCGGTAGCTGGAGGCTTGATCGCCGGGTGCCAGCGTGCCGGGGTGCCGGGGTGCCGGGGGGCGCGGGGAAGGGACGCCCCGCCGCAGCGGCGACAGGGCCCCGCCATTGCAACCGCATCGCGCCCCGTCGGGGGCGCCGCTCGTGGGATTGCGCCCCCGCGTGTCTCGATCGAGGTCGGGGGCCGTGGAGGCGTTCGCCGGGGGCGCAGACGCTATCCTCGCGCGGCATGCTCCCCCCTGCCCCGCGCCCCTCACCGCCGCTGCTGCGCCGCGTCCTGACCGCGGCGCTCGTGCTGGCGGGCGTGGCCTGCGGCGGCGGCTCGGACGGCGCCTCGGAGAGCGCTCCGCGCGGGGGGGCCGCCGGCGCGGCCGGCACCTTCACGGTGGCCGTGGCCGCGAGCCTCGCGCCCGCGGTGGAGGCCCTTGCGGTGCGCTCGGCCGCGGCCGGCGCCCCGCGAGCGCGCCTCGCGGTGGGGGCCAGCTCGACCCTCGTCCGACAGCTGGAGCTCGGCGCCCCCTACGAGGTCCTGGTCTCCGCGGACGAGCGCTGGCTCGACCGCCTGGCGGACGCCTCCCTGGTGGACCCGGCGAGCCGCGTCACCCTCGGGCGCGGCCGGCTCGTGGTGGCGGCGCGCGGGGAGGCTGCGCAGGGGGAGGCCACGGACGGGACCCTGCCCGGGGGCCGCTGGGCCTGCGGTGACCCCGCCCACGTGCCGCTCGGTCGGTACGCCCGCGCGGCGCTGGCAGGCCGTGGCCAGTGGGACGAGGCCGCCGCGCGGCTCGTGCCGGCGGCGGACGCGCGGGCCGCGCTCCGGCTGGTGGAGCGGGGGGAGGTGGACTGGGGGATCCTCTACCGCTCCGACGTCGACCGCTCCGAGGCCGTGCACGTCCGCTGCGAGCTCGACGCCGCGCTGCACCCCGAGATCCGCTACGTGGCCGCCGCGGTCCCCGGCGCGAGCGAAGCGGCGCGGGGCTTCCTCCGCGCGCTGGCGGGCGCCGAGGGCGCCGCGGTGCTCGCCGACCACGGCCTCGACCCGCCGCGCCGGAGGGAGGCGGAGGGGCCGGCCGGGGAGCCTGCCGGGGGTCCGGTCGAGAGGCCTCTCGCGGGCCGCGACGGGGAGGGGGCAGCGCGATGACCCCCGGGACGTTCACCGGCCCGCTCGCGCTCCTCGACCCGGCGGAGTGGGAGGCCCTCTGGCTCTCGCTGCAGGTGAGCGCCGCCGCTACCGCGCTGGTGGCGGGTCCGGGCGTCGCCCTCGGCTGGCTCCTGGCGCGCCGGGACTTCCGCGGCAAGCTGCTCGTCGACACCCTCGTCCACCTGCCGCTGGTGCTGACGCCCGTGGTGATCGGTTACCTGCTCCTGCTGCTCCTCGGCCGCTCCGGGCCGCTCGCGCCGCTCCTCGACGCGCTCGGGCTGGAGGTGGCCTTCACCACCCTCGGCGCGGTGGTGGCGGCGGCGGTGGTGGCCCTGCCCCTGGTGGTGCGATCGGTGCGCACGGCGGTGGAGCTGGTGGACCCCGGGCTGGAGGACGCCGCCGCGGTGCTCGGCGCCGGGCCGTGGCGCCGGTTCCGGATGGTCACCCTGCCCCTCGCCGCCCCGGGCGTGGTCGCCGGACTGACCCTCGGCTTCGCCCGGAGCCTGGGCGAGTTCGGGGCCACCATCACCCTGGCGGGGAGCATCGCGGGCGAGACCCGGACCCTGCCGCTCGCCATCTTCCAGAGCACGCAGGTGCCCGGCGGGGACGGCGCCGCGCTGCGCCTGACCGTGGTGTCCGTGCTGCTCTCGGCGGCGGCGCTGCTGGCCAGCGAGCTCGTCCTCCGCAGGCTCCGCCGCGGCGCGGGCGGGGGGCGGACGTGAGCGGCCTCGAGCTCGGCGCCGCGGTGCGCCGCGGGGACTTCCGGCTGGAGGTGGACCTGCTCCTCGGGTCCGGCGTCACCGGGATCACGGGGCCGTCGGGCTCGGGCAAGTCCACGCTGCTGCACGCCCTCGCCGGCCTGCTCCCCGCGGAGCACCTCCGGCTGGTCCTCGACGGCGAGGTCGTGGTGGACACGGCGGGCGGGATCGAGCCGCCGGCCCACCGCCGCGCGGTGGGGCTGGTCTTCCAGGACCACCGGCTCTTCCCGCACCTCACGGTGGAGGGGAACCTGGGCTTCGGGGAGGGACCCGGCGGCGCCGTGGACCGCGCGGAGGTGATCGAGCTCCTCGAGCTCGGGGAGCTCCTCGGGCGCCACCCGCGGGACTGCTCGGGGGGCCAGCGGCAGCGGGTGGCCCTCGGCCGCGCTTTGCTGGCGGGCCCGCGGCTGCTGCTGCTGGACGAGCCCCTGTCCAGCCTGGACCGCGGGCTCAAGCGCCAGGTGCTCCCCTTCCTGCGCCGCGTCCACGAGCGCTTCGGGCTGCCGACCCTCATGGTCAGCCACGACGTGTCGGACCTGCTCGCGCTCTCCGACGAGCTCCTGCTGCTGGAGGGCGGCCGCGCGCGGGCCCAGGGGGACCTCGCCTCCCTGGCCGCGGACGAGGAGGCGGTGGAGCTGCTGGTGGAGACCGGGCTGGCGTTCTCCCTGCCGGGCCGGCTGCAGCGCCGGGACGGGACGGGGCTGGCCTGGATCGGCCTCGACGGCCCTGACGGCGGCCGCGGCGCCGAGGTGGCCAGCGGGCTGGCGTCCGGGGAGGAGGGGGACGACGTGGAGGTGATCCTCGAGCCCGCCGACGTGGTGCTCGGCGTGCCGCCCATGGACGCGCGGCTCTCCCTGACCAACCAGCTCGAGGGGACCGTGGCGCGGGTGACGCGCACCGCTGCCCGGTGCATCGTCCGGGTGGACTGCGGGCTGGCGGCGCCGGTGCTGGCGGAGGTCACCGAGCGCGCGGTCGAGCGGCTCGGCCTCGAGGTGGGCGCGCCGGTGGTCGCCCTCTTCAAGGCCCAGGCCACCCGCGCGCGCGGCCTCGGCCGGTCCTGAGTCGGACTCCGGGGGCGGCCCTGGATCCGCCCATGGGGTCTCGCGATGGCGCGGCCCCGCGGGCCGCGACTCCGAGCGGAGCGTGGCCCCGCCCGGACCGGGCAGCGCCCGTGATGGAGCTCCCCCGGGATCCTCGACGGCCGTTCGTGTAGCCTCCCCCGACATGCGTGAGCTCCTCTTCGTCGGATGCGGCGGCTTCCTCGGCGCCGTGGCCCGCTACGGGGTGTCCCGGCTGCTCGCGGGGGCCGCGCTGCCCCTGGGCACGCTGGTCGTCAACGTGGTGGGCAGCTTCGCCATCGGCGCCCTGTGGGCCTGGATCGAGGCCGGGAACGGGCACGAGACCCACCGGCAGTTCGTGGCGGTGGGGCTCCTCGGGGCGCTGACGACCTTCTCCACCTTCAGCCTGGAGGTCGTGCTGCTCATGCGCGACGGCGCCCTGGGCACCGCCGGGCTCGTCGTCCTCCTGAACGTGGTGCTCGCCGTGGGGGCCGCCAGGCTGGGCATGGCGGCCGTCGGCTGAGCCTCGCTCCGAATCGGCGTGCGCCGCGGGCGCCGGTCCAACACACTGCACCCGTGAGGTACGCGGTGCTCTTCAACCCGATCGCGGGCCGCGGTCGCGCGGTCCAGGTCGCCGGGGCCGTGTGCGCGCGCCTGACGGCGCTCGGGCACGAGGCCACGGAGCAGCGCTCGGAGCGGGCCGGGCACATCGAGGCGCTGGCGGAGGAGCTCGCGGACCGCGTCGACCGCGTGCTCGTGCTCGGGGGCGACGGGTCCCTGCGCGAGGCCGCCGCCGGGCTCCTCCGCCGCGACCCCGGCGCGCGGGCGGAGCTCGGCGTGCTCCCCTTCGGCACCGGCAACGTGGTCGCCCGGGAGCTCGGTCTGCCCCTCGATCCGCTGGGCGCCGTCGACGTCATCGCCGCGTCGGGGGCGCACCCCTGGGACGTGGGCGTGGCGCGCGCGGAGGGGGGCGCGGCGGAGACCTTCCTGGCCATGGCCGGCGTCGGCTTCGACGCGGCGATCTCCGCCCGCATCGACGCCGCCCGGGCGACGCCCCTCGGCGCGCGGGCCTACCGGCTGTCGGCCGATCTGCTCTACGGGTGGTGCGGCCTGTCCGAGCTGCTGCGCCCGGCGCAGCCCAGGTTCCAGGTCTCGGTGGACGGCGCGCCGGTCGCGGCGCGGGCGGTGGCGGCCATCGCGGCCAACACCCGGGTGTACGGCAAGGGCATGTGGTTCTCCCGGTCGGCGAGGCCGGACGACGGGCGGCTCGACGTGCACCTGCGGGAGCGCGCGAACCCGGTGGTGGGGGCCGCCGTGCTGGCCCTGGCCCAGCTCAAGCGTCCCATTCCGAGGCGCATGGCCGACGAGGCCGCCGGCCTCGAGGTCCGCGTCGAGGTCCTCGACGGCGGGCGCGTCCTCCCCTGGCAGCTGGACGGGGACCGGATGGAGCCGACCCGGGCCCTGGACCTCTCCCTGCGACCCGCCGCGCTCCGGATCGTCGGCCCCTGACGGGCTCGCCCGAAGAGCGGGCCCAGCGATCGGACTCAGCGATCGGACTCAGCGATCGTCCGCGGCGCCTGGGCCCCGGCGCCCAGAACTCGAGCGGACCGCCGAACCCCGCGCGCCACGGTTGCCCGCGCGCCACGGTTGCCCGCGCGCCACTGTAGCCGGAGTGCCTCCGCCCCGACGCACGCTCGCAGGTGCACCGCCTCCCCGTCCCCGACAGCTCGGCGGGGGGCTCCGGAGCGGCGAGGGCCGGAGGAAGAAACGTGGAGCCGGGGGTCGCGAGAACCCCGGCTCCACGAAAGAGCTCCTTACTGCTCCTTCGGTGTCCTGCGAGGGACACCTGCCTTTCCAGGGAGGAGTACGAACGGGAGGGCGGAGGGTTACCCCACACCTTCGATATTCGTCCGTGGCCGAATGCGAATCCGCGACATCGCGCGCGCCGAGCCCCCTCCCGGGGTCGCCAGGGGCGCTGCCGCCCCGTCGCGCTTACCCAAAGCAGACCGGCGGATCGCGGCGTCGCCCGCTCGGTCCGCGGTCGCCAGGTCGGTCCCCGGTCGCCCGGTCAGTCCGACGGCTCGAGGTGGCAGGCGCTGCGCTGCCCCAGTTCGGGAGCCTCCTGGGCGCAGCGGTCGCCGGCGACCTTGCCGCGCTCGACGCACCGCGGGTGGAACCGGCAGCCGCTCGGCGGATCCAGGGGGGAGGGCACGTCGCCCTCGAGCACGATGCGCTCGCGGCCGCGCTCGATCCGGGGGTCCGGGTGGGGGACGGCCGAGAGCAGGGCCCGGGTGTAGGGGTGCCGCGGGTCGTCGAAGAGGGCGTCCCGCTCTGCGATCTCGACCACCTTGCCGAGGTACATCACCGCCACCCGGTCGCAGATGTGCCGGACCACGGCGAGGTCGTGGGCGATGAACAGGTAGGCGAGGTCGAAGCGTTCCTGCAACTCGCCGAGCAGGTTGACGATCTGCGCCTGGATCGAGACGTCCAGGGCGCTCACGGGCTCATCGCAGATGATGAGGTCGGGCTCCAGGGCCAGGGCCCGGGCGATGCCGATGCGCTGGCGCTGGCCGCCCGAGAACTCGTGGGGGAAGCGGTGGACGTGCCTCGGGTTGAGCCCGACGGCGTCCAGGAGCTGCATGGCCCGCAGCCGGCGCTGCCGGGGCCTGGCCAGCCGGTGGATCCGGAGCGGCTCGGTCAGGATCGAGGAGACGGTCTGCCGCGGGTCCAGGGACGCGTAGGGGTCCTGGAAGATCATCTGGATCCGGC
>JASFWR010000409.1:0-3253 GCA_050049155.1 Planctomycetota bacterium
AAGGCCTCCGGCGTCATCCCGAGGGCCGCGGCCATGCCCTCCACCTCGCCCTCCTCCAGCCAGACGTGCCCCTCCCCTCCCGTGCAGCAGCGCCCGCACCGGTGGCAGGAGAAGCGGAAGGGGACGACTCCCCCCAGGCCCGGATCCTCCAGGCCGAGGTCCTCGGCGCCGGCACCGGCAGCCGCGGTCTCGGCGGCCGCGGTCTCCTCGGGCGCTACCAAGGGCTCAGCGCCTCCGATTCGAGCGCCCCGTGGACTTCACCCGGCGGCGGCCGCGGGCGTCCTTCGCGGAGGCCTTGTAGTCGAGGGACTCGGCGCCGCGCACCTGCTCCTCCACGTCCGTCAGCAGCTCGCTCCAGTCCTGGTACCGGAGGTCCGCGTCCTTCGACATCATCTTCTCGATGAAGTACTGCAGGTACGGCGAGTGCCCGCGGCCCTTCAGCTCCGGCGAGGAGAGCTTCTCCATCACGTGCTGGCGCAGGACGTCCTCGTCCTCGTCCCCCTCGAAGGGCAGCTTGCCGATGGTGAGCTGGTAGAGGGTGACCCCCAGGGAGTAGATGTCGCTGCGGAGGTCCGCGCTGGCGCCGCCCTCCGCCTGCTCCGGCGAAAGGTACTGGACCGTCCCACGGGCGCTCCCCTCCCGGTCCTTCGCGTCCTGGGCGGCGCAGAACCCCAGGTCGATCAGCTTCACCCGCCCGGAGTCGGTGAGCATGATGTTGCCGGGCTTGATGTCCCGGTGCACGAGGCCCTCGGAGGCCATGTAGGAGAGCACCTCCGCCACCTCCAGCACGATCTTGAAGGCCGAGTCCTCCTGGAAGAGGTGCCCCTCGTCCAGGTACTCCAGGAGCGTGCGGCCCTCCACCACCTCCATGCGGGAGATGAGCTGGTCCTGGGACTTGGCCGGCCCGTGGCCCTTCACGAGCCCGGGGTGCTCGAGCCGCTGGAGCAGCCGGGCCTCCTCCACGAAGGCCTTCACCTCCACCGGGTTCCCCGCGTAGGCCGGATCCAGGATCTTCAGGGCGACCTGCCGGCCGGTCTTCTTCTCCCGGGCGCGGAAGACCCGGGCCGTCCCGCCCACGCCGAGGCTGGCGAGGACCTCGTGGCCGGCCACGTCCGGGCGTTCCCCGGCGTCGGTGCGGATCATCCGCTCCACCCGCTCCTCGTCCCATCCCGGGAGGCTCTGCAGCAGGTCCTCGAGGGGCTCCCCCTCCTTGAGCCGTCCCAGGAGCGGTTCGGCCTCCTCGCGCTCCAGGTGGCCGTGGTGCACGAGCTTGACGAGGAAGCGGAAATCGTCTTCGGCGGACATCGTTGGCTCAAGTCTAGGAGCCGTCCCGCCAGCGGACACGCGGCGCGTCCCGGATCCGGACCGGAACCCGTTTCGGGCGTGCGTCAGATCGGGCTTCGGCGCCGGGAAGATCCGCGCGGAGACGGGGCGACCATCAAGATCGAGATGCCGCTGGGACGACCAAGAAGGTCCACGCGCGACCGCGCCCTCAGGACCTCCCGCCCTTCCCCGCCCACCGTGTCCAGCACAGCCCCTGAACGTAGCTTCTACCGCTACTTCGACCTCGCGGACTGCTTCGTGCAGATCCTCGCGCTGGACGAGGGGGCGCTGACCCTGCGCGACCGCCCCGGCCTCGGCCGGGCGGGCTACCGGCGGATGATCATCGAGGCCTGCATGCCCGAGTTCCGAGGGAACCTGGAGGCGCGCCTCGAGAGCCTGTTCCCGGACGACCCGCTGATGGTCGAGGACCTCCTCTACCAGCTCTGCGTGGAGGTGAACCCCGGGCTGGACATCCACGAGGTCCGCCTGACCGTCGACGGCGCCGCCGCGCCGCGCGCCCAGGTCGAGGCCATGGACGGCGAGCGGGAGGCCCTCGAGGCCCTGCTCCGCCGCCTCCGGACCGCCGCGAGCACCCTCGCCGACGACCTGAAGGACGACGTCCTGGGCCAGGACCGGGCCGTCGACGCCGTCGCGCGGGCCGTGCGCGCCGCCGCCGCCGGCCTCGGCGAGCGCGGCCGCCCCCTCGCCTCGTTCCTCTTCCCCGGCCGGACGGGCACGGGCAAGACCGAGCTGGCCCGCCGCATGGCCGACCGGCTCTTCGCCGGGGAGGGCCGCACGGGGCTCGTCCGCATCGACTGCTCCGAGTTCGCCCTCGCCCACGAGTACTCGAAGCTCATCGGCTCGCCGCCGGGGTACGTGGGGCACGACGACGGGGGCCAGCTGACCGACGCGGTCGCCGCCCAGCCCGAGTGCGTGGTCCTGTTCGACGAGGTCGAGAAGGCCCACCCGAAGCTGCACAACCTGATGCTCCAGATCCTCGAGGAGGGCGCCCTGACCGACGGGAAGGGCCGCCGCGTCTCCTTCGAGCGGACCATCGTGGTCATGACCTCGAACTGCGGCGCGGAGGAGGTCACCTCCGCGAGCCGCGCCGTCGGCTTCGGGGGCACCCCCACCATCGGCCGCGCGACCCTCGAGGTCATCACCGAGGACGCCCTGGCCCGCACGTTCTCCCCCGAGTTCCTCGGGCGGATCGGCGACGTGGTCGTCTTCGACGAGCTCAGCCTCGGCACGGTGGAGGAGGTCGCCCGCAAGAAGCTCGGCGAGCTGGCCGAGCGCGGGGCCGAGCGCGGCCTGCGCATCCGCTTCACGCCCGCCGTCGCCCGCTGGGTGGCGAGCCGCGGCTTCCGGCCCGAGTGCGGCGCCCGCGAGCTCCGCCGGGTCATCCAGCGCGAGATCGAGCCGCGGCTCTCCGACGTGCTGCTCTCCGGCGAGGGGAGCGGGGACGAGGTCGTCGTCCGCGCCCGCGGCGGCGAGCTCCGCTTCGACGCCGCCTGAGCGCGGCGGACGCCCGTGCTAGGGTGTCGGCCATGAAGCTCCGACGCCTCGCGCTGGTCACCGGCGCCGCCCTGCTGGCGCTCTGCTCCTGCAGCTCCTCGCCCTGGTCCCGCCCCGTCACGGACCCGACCCGCCCGGTGGCCCTCGAGGGGCTCGGCGTGCTCCCGCCCCAGGGCCCCGACTGGTTCGTCGCGGCGGAGGGCGACCGGAGCGTGATCTTCGCGCGCCGGCACGCGGACGGGGTCACCTCCACCCTCGCCTCGGCCTCCACCGGCGCCGCGGAGGCCCGGTTCGCCTCGCCCGAGGTGTTCCTCCAGCACGTGGAGCGGGTGCTCGCCGAGGGCCGGGACGGCGACCGGGCCATCGGCGCCACCTGCGAGGCGCGCCTCACCCGCCGCCACGGCGCGTACTGCGT
>JASFWR010000024.1:0-17906 GCA_050049155.1 Planctomycetota bacterium
GAGTACGTGGAAACCTTCCTGGACCGAGCCTCCCCGGCGGCCCCGGGGCGCACCCTCCGCACGGAGAACCGGGGCTGCTGGTTCCTCCACCCGGACGACCCCGGCCGCTCCGTGGCGCTCCTCTACTCCACGCGCCGCCCCTCCTCCGAGCCCCCGGCCACCGGCGCGGCCGCGGAGCGCTTCTTCAGCGGGGTGCGCCTGGCGCGGCCGCGCTGAGTTCACCCGGCTGGGTTCACCCGGCTGGATTCACCCTGCGGGCCCGCACGCCGAGGTCCCATCGCGAAGACCCGTCGGCGTAGAGTGTCCGCCCGATCGGAGCCCGAGCCCGTCCTGGCCCGCCCCTCCGACGCTCCACCGCCAGCATGACCACCGACCCCAGGATCGCCAGGGAGATCGCCCGACGACGGACCTTCGCGATCATCTCCCACCCCGACGCGGGCAAGACCACGCTCACGGAGAAGCTGCTGCTGTACTCTGGCGTGGTGCAGAGCGCCGGGCTGGTGAAGAACCGCAAGGGCAAGCTGGCCACCTCCGACTGGATGGGGATGGAGCAGGCGAGGGGGATCTCCATCACCTCGTCGGCGATGCAGTTCCAGTACCGCGGGCACGTGATCAACGTGCTGGACACGCCGGGGCACGAGGACTTCAGCGAGGACACGTTCCGCACGCTGACCGCCGCGGACTCGGCGATCATGGTCCTGGACGCCAGCAAGGGGGTGGAGGCCCAGACCCGCAAGCTCTTCGAGGTCTGCCGCCTGCGCGGGATCCCGATCCTGACCTTCGTGAACAAGCTCGACCTGCCGGGCCGGGACCCGCTGGACCTGATGGCCGAGGTCGAGGAGGCGCTCGGCATCGAGAGCACGGCCATGAACTGGCCCGTCGGCTCGGGCCGCGACTTCCGCGGCGTGGTCGACCGTCGGACCGGGGAGCTCCTGCTCTTCGAGAAGACCGCCGCCGGGGGCGCCCAGCGCTCCGAGGTGGAGCGCCTGCCCCTGGACTCCCCCGCCGCGGCCGAGCGCCTGGGCGCGGAGGAGGTGGCCCGCGTCCGTGAGGAGCTGGAGCTCCTGGAGGTGGCGGGCAACGGGATGGACCTGGAGCGCTTCCTGGCGGGCGAGGTGACGCCCACCTTCTTCGGCTCCGCGCTGACCAACTTCGGCCTCGAGCCATTCTTCGACGCCTTCGTCGAGCTGGCGCCGGCGCCGTCCGGCCGCCTCGTCGACGGGGCGGAGGGCGCGGAGGTCCTGCGGGAGGCGACCGAGCCCTTCAGCGCCTTCGTGTTCAAGATCCAGGCGAACATGGACCCCCGGCACCGGGACTGCGTGTCGTTCATGCGGATCTGCTCGGGGCGCTACACCCCGGACCAGCAGGTGCACCACGAGCGCCTCGGCAAGAAGGTGCGCCTCGCGCGGCCCCAGAGCATCGTCGCCAAGGAGCGCCACTCCATCGACGAGGCCTTCGCCGGGGACGTCGTGGGGCTCGTGGGCAAGGGCCTCTACCAGATCGGCGACACCCTCTCCGACGAGACGGGCTTCACCCACAAGCCCCTCCCCCAGTTCCAGCCCGAGCTCTTCGCCCGCATCGCGCCCCGCAGCACCTCGGACCGCAAGAAGTTCGACAAGGGGATGAAGAACCTCATCACCGAGGGCGCGGTCCAGCAGATGTGGCCCGACGTCGGGCCGCGGGAGCCGCTCATCGGCGCGGTCGGCGCGCTCCAGTTCGAGTCGCTCCAGTACCGGCTCCAGGACGAGTACGCGGTGGAGACCCGCCTCACGGCGCTCCCCTACGAGAGCAGCGCCTGGCTCGCCGGGGACGAGGACACCTTCAAGGCGCCCACCAACTCACTGCTCGCCCGAGACGACCGAGGCCGCCGGGTGATCCTCTTCCGGAGCGACCTCGACAAGCGGATCGCCCTGCAGCAGAACCCGGACCACGAGCTGCTGAACTTCGCCTGAGGTCGGGCCCCGAGCCGATCTCAGCCCTCGTCCTCGTCCCAGTAGCCCAGCTGGTCGACCGGGACGAGCACCGCGCTCGCGACGTTGGAGGCGTGGGCGGTGACGCGCTTGAAGTACCGGTAGGCCAGCGCCGCGGCGGCGCCGTCGCTGCCGCCCTCGGCCTCGCCCAGGATCGCGGCGATGCGCTCGTCGCAGTGGCGGCAGATGGTCTCCGCGTCCTCGCCGAAGGCCCGAGCGGCCTCCTCGTCCTCCGTGCCGTGGATGTTCCTGATCTTGGCGAGCATCCGAGAGATGCGGTCGCGCAGCCCGATGAGGTCCTCACGGTGGACCTCGGTCAGCCGGCCGCCGCTCGTCGCGAGGTCGAAGATGTTCTTGGCGTAGTCGCCGATGCGCTCCGCATCACGGACGACGCTCATCATCGCGAGGTGCCCGCTGATGCCCTCCACTCCGTGCGCCGTCAGGTGGGTGAGGATGCGCCGCCGGATGCGGCGCTCGGTGCTGTTGATCCGCTTGTCCGTACCCCAGACATCGCTCCGGATGGTCTCGACGTCCGTCCCCCCGAGCAGGGCGCCCGCGGAGAGGTCGAAGACGTGGCGGCCGTCCTCGAGCATCTGGCCGAAGTAGCGCATGATCTCGTCCGCGCTCTCGGAGTTCTCCTGGATTCGCTTGAGCCACTGGAACATCGGATCTGGGGGTCGGTCGTGGGAAGGCGCGGGCCCCGTCGGACCCGCCGCTGCCCGGGGGCCACGGTCAGAAGAGGAGGATCCCCGTCACGGGGACGAGGACGAAGGTGACGAGCACGTAGGCCACCACCCACAGCTTGTTGCGGACCGCGAGGATCGCGAGCCAGCGCGCGAGGTTGATGGGGATCCGCCGGATGCTCGCGAGAGGGAGCACGAGCCCCACGGCGACGGTGTTGAAGATCATGTGCACCAGGGCGATCTTCAGGCCCTCCATGTCGGTCGCGAGGGACGCCATGAAGGCCGTGATCGTCGTCCCGATGTTCGCGCCGAGCATGAGCGGGAAGGCGTTCTCCAGGGAGAGCACCCCCGAGGAGCAGAGCGGCACGAGCAAGGAGGTGGTGATGCTGGAGGACTGGACCGAGATGGTGATCGCGGCGCCCGCGAGGATCGCCAGCAGCCCCGATCGGCGCACCGCGGCGTTCAGCGCCTGCTCGGCCTTCCCCGCGATCACCTTGCGCATGACCTTGGTGATGGTGGTCAGCGAGAGCAGGATGAGGCCGAGGCCCGCGCCGAGGAGCAGCACCGCGAGGAGCATCCCGCTGGCGCCGAGGGCCTCCAGCTGGTCCCGGATCAGGCCGGAGCCCGCCTTGACGGCCGCCTTGATGGGGCTCTCGAGCTTCCCTCCGGCCTCCCCCACCGGCAGCAGGCTCGCGAGGTAGGTGGCGGACCTCGCGAGGATCCCCGTGGCCATCTCCAGCGGGAGGAAGACCGCGACCGCGAGCAGGTTGAAGAAGTCGTGCGCCGTGGCCGCGGCGAAGGCGCGGCGGAACTCGGTCCGTCGCGCGACGCTCCCGAGGGAGACGAGGGTGTTCGTGATGGTGGTCCCGACGTTGGCGCCGAGCACCATGGGGACCGCGTTCTCGAGGCTCACCGTCCCCGACCCGACGAGAGCGACGATCGTCGACGTCGTCACCGAGGACGACTGCACGAGGACCGTGAAGAGGATGCCCGCAGCCAGCCCCGCGAAGGGATTGGAGACGCCGTCGAAGAGCCCCTCCGCCGCACCCGCACCCGCCTGCTTGATCCCGCTCTCCAGCAGCTTGATCGCCACCAGGAAGACGTAGAGCAGCGCGGTGAGGACGACGACCCTGAGCGCGATCGCAGCGGCGCTGGACCCGCCCTCGGGTCCTGGATGGGGGTGTGCGGCCACGGTGAGGAACCTCTGGGCGCATGACGGTAGCGGCCTCGGGATGAGACCGGTCGACAAAGTCAGAGATCCTGCCGGCCCCCCGGGCGCCGCTCGGAGGGGGCCGTGGAGCCGCGTGTAAAGACGCCCTCGGGACGGCCTTCCGTCGGATGGAGCGCGCCTGGAGCTACCATGCCGCGATGCCGATCCCGCCCCCCCTCCTCGCGCCCTCGCTCCTCGCCCTCGCCCTCGCCTCCTCCGGCACGGACGACCCCTCGAAGGAGCCTGCGGTGGAGCCCGGAGGGCCGCCGCCTGCCCAGGACGCCGGGCGCTTCATCACCTCCCGCCGGAGCGGGGTGGACCTCCCGCTGCCCGACGAGGAGGACTCGTTCTTCTTCGTGGTGTACGGCGACCGCACGGGCGGGCCGGACGCCGGGGTCGAGATCCTCCGCGCCGCCGTGGACGAGACCAACCTCCTGGGCCCCGACCTGGTGATGACCGTCGGGGACCTCATCCAGGGCTACAACACCGAGGAGCCGTGGCTGCGCCAGATGGAGGAGTACCGGGACGCCATGTCCGGGCTGCGCGCGCCCTGGTTCCCCGTCGCCGGCAACCACGACGTGTACTACCGGGGACCGGCTGGCGAGGCGCGGCCGCCGGAGGAGCACGAGGGCCGGTACGAGATGCACTTCGGGCCCCTGTGGTACGCGTTCAAGCACAAGAGCGCGTGGTTCATCGTGCTCTACACCGACGAGCCGAACCCCGCGACGGGCGAGCGCAACTTCAACAAGGCCGAGTGCCAGGTCATGAGCCCGGAGCAGCTCGCCTGGCTGGACGAGACCCTGGAGGTGACGCGGGAGGCCGAGCACGTCTTCGTCTTCTGCCACCACCCCCGCTGGATCGGCGGCAAGTACGGCGACGACTGGGACAAGGTGCACCGCCGCCTCGTGGCCGCCGGGAACGTGAAGGGGGTCTTCGCGGGCCACATCCACAAGATGCGCTACGACCCGCGGGACGGGATCGAGTACTTCGCCCTCGCCACGGTGGGCGGTCACCAGGGCGGGCTCGTGCCCGAGGCCGGGTACCTGCACTGCTACGACCTCGTCACCGTTCGCCCCGATCGGATCGAGCGCGCGACCCTGCCCGTGGGCGCCGCCATGGACCCCCGTGAGATCACGGGCGAGGTGAGCGCCGAGGCGCCGCGCCTCACCCGGGTGGTCCCGCGGCTGAGCGGGCCCCTCGCCGTGGCGGCGGACGGGAGCGTGACGGCGGACCTGTCCGTGACGGTCCGCAACCCGGTCGCCCGCCCGGTGGACCTGGAGCTGCGCCTCGAGGCGACGGACCCCCGCTGGCGCCTCACCCCGGACCACGTCCACGGGCGCCTCGCCCCCGGCGCGTCGAGGACCGTGACCCTCCGGGTGGAGCACCCGCCGTGCGCCCTCGACGCCGCCTTCCGCGCCCCGACCCTCACCCTCGCGTTCGACTACCTCACGGAGACGGCGCGCTTCTCGATCCCCGCGAGGCAGCACGCGGTGGACCTCGACCTCTCCGCCCTCCCCCCGCCGCCGCGCCCCGCGGCGGAGCGGGTCCTCGCCCTGCGCGGCGGCGGGCACGCGGTCGTGGACGCCGCGGCCGTGCCTCTCCCCGACGGTCCCCTCACCGTGGAGGCCTGGGTGCGCGCCCGGCGCTTCGCAGCCCGCCAGGGCCTCGTCTGCCGCACGGAGAGCTCGGAGTACGGGCTCTTCGCCAACGGCGGCCGGCTCAGCTTCTCGCTCCACCTGGACGGCGATTACGTCAGCGTCCGCGCGCCCGAGGACACCCTGATGGAGCCCGGCCGCTGGCACCACGTCGCCGCGGCCTTCGACGGCCAGGAGGTGCGCCTGTACCTCGACGGCTCGCCGGTGGCCCGCGCCGCGGCGGCGGGCTCGCGGACCCCGAACCAGCTGCCCCTGATCGTGGGCGGCGACGTGGACGGGAACGGGGCGGCGACGTCGACCCTCGACGGCGAGCTGGACGAGGTGAGGATCTCCCGGGGGGCCCGCTACGGGGCGGCGTTCCGGCCCGCGCGACGCCACACCCTCGACAACGGGGCGGTCCTCCTCCTGCACATGGACGGCGCCCTCGGGCCCCACCTCCGCGACGCCCGGGCTGCGGGCGCGAGGACGGTCGGGGACGCGGCCCTGGTCGACGGCTGAGCGCGGGCGGAGGGGGCCCTCGCCGGCGCGCCGCGCCCTCCACGGATCCCGGCCCCCCGCCTCGGCGTCCGGGGTCCCCGCGGGCGCCGGCCTCGGGGCGCGACGCGACGTGCGGCGCGGCGTGCGACGCGACGTGCGACGCGACGTGCGACTCCGGGCGCCGCGCAGGGCGGCGAGGAGGGGGCGGCGAGGGAGCGCCCCGGCCCGTATGCTCTGGCGGTGATCTCGCTCGTCCAGCACCTCCCCCTCGCGCTCCTCGTCGCCGCCCCGCTGACCGCCACCGGCGCCCACGCCCGGCCCTCGGCCGTCGTCGCGGACGCGCCCGCCGCGCGGGTCGTGGGGCCGCTCGCCGAGGAGGGCGCCGCGCTGAACGGCGCCGCGGGCGAGGTCTCCTTCGCCGACCTCGACGAGGTCCTGATCTGGCGCGATGGCCGGAGCGCCAACGGGCAGGCCGCCCTGCGCCAGCTCCTCGAGCTACGGGTCCTCGACGCCCTCGCCCGCGCCCAGGGGCTCGTGATCTCCAACGAGCAGCTGCAGGCGCGCTACGACCAGCTCGACGCCGAGGCGAAGCAGGGCGGCTTCGAGGGGGGCATCGCGGCCGCGATCGAGGCCCAGGGCATCGACCCCGCGGAGTTCCGCGAGTACCTCCGGCTCGCCATGGTCCACGAGGCCCTCACGCGCCGGGCCCTCGGCCTCTCGGACGACGTCGCGCTCACCGCCGACCAGCAGCAGCTCTGGCTCGAGACGACCCTGCGCGAGCGGGGCTACGAGGAGCGCCCCCACCCCTGGACGGACGGCGTGGTTTGCGTCTCCGGGGACGTGACGATCACCCGGGACCAGCTGGGCGCCCACCTGCGCAGCCAGGTCCAGGACGCCGACAAGCGCGAGGCCCTCTACCTCGTGCTCCTCGAGCGCGCGGTCCGGGCGAGGATGCCCGAGGTCACCGACGAGGGGCTCCAGCGCGCCCTGGACCGTGAGCTCGAGCGGCGCGCCGCCGAGGCCCAGGCGAACCCGGCCTACCAGGGCGCCTCGTACGAGCAGCTCCTGGACGCCCGCGGCCTCTCCGTCGAGGCCGTGCGCCGGGACCCCGCCATCCGCTCCGCCGCCCTGGCCCACGAGGCCGTGGACCGCGCCCACGACAACGAGAGCCTGATGGCAATCTACGACGAGGAGCGCGCCTACTTCGACGGGCTCTTCGGCGAGTCCGTGGAGGTCCGGGTGTGCTTCCGGAACGCCTCGCCGCGGGAGGACGACCCCCTGCGCCCCTCCTTCACCAAGGTGGAGGCCGAGATGGCGGAGATGCTCGCCGCGATCGAGAACCCCGCGGACTTCGCCCGGGTCATCGAGATCCACAGCGAGGACCGCACGACCCGGGAGAACGGGGGGCTCGTGGGGCGCTTCACCCGCGGCACGCCCGGCGTCCCCGAGGCGCTCCGGGAGGCGGTCTTCGCCGAGCTGGAGCGGCGTGAGGGGGAGGACCTCGAGGCCGAGGGCGCGCTGCTCGGGCCCGTCCGGCTGCAGAACGGCGTGGTCCTCGCCCAGATCAGCAAGCGCCAGCCGGCCCCCACCTGGGAGACCATGCGCGGCCACGTCCACCGCGAGCTCAGGCGCCGCTTCCTCGAGGAGTCGCTCTCCCGCGACTCCGTCGTCACCTACCTCGACACCAAGTGAGAGGCCTCCCCCCATGTTGATCGGAGAAGTCGTCGGGAGCGTGGTCTCCACCCGCAAGGACGAGCAGCTCGAGAGCTTCAAGCTGCTGGTCGTGCAGGTGCGGGACCACTCGAACCAGCCCAAGGACCAGTACGTGGTCGCCGTCGACGCCGTCGGCGCCGGCACCGGGGACCTCGTCCTCTACGCCACGGGCTCCTCGGCCCGCCAGACGACCATCACCAAGGACCGGCCGTGCGACGCGGTGGTCATGGCGATCGTCGACTCCTGGGACAAGGGCGGCGAGAACGTGTACGAGAAGTGGAGCGACTGACCGCGCCATGTACCTGGGCCGAGTCACCGGGCGCCTGGTCGCCACCGTCCGCTACGAGGGCATGGACGACGTGAAGCTGCAGCTCCTGGAGCCGCTCGACGAGTCGGGCACCCCCACCGGCGAGGAGCTGGTCGCCGCCTGCGCGCTGTCCGTCGGTCCGGGGGACCTGGTGCACTACATCGACGGCCGGGAGGCGGCCCTGGCGCTGCCCGACGAGACCTTCGTCCCGGTGGACGTGGCCATCACGGGCTTCGTCGAGCAGGCGGACGTGAACGGGGCGGAGCTCCCCCTCGACGCGGGGCGCCCCGGGGCCGCCCCGGGCGCGGAGGTCACCCCGTGATCCTCGCCGAGGTGATCGGGACGGTCGTGTCCCCCACCGAGCAGGTGCCGGCCCTCGCCGGCCGCAAGCTCCTCGTGGTGCGGCCGGTCCGCCCCGCCGGCGAGGCCGTGGGCCCGAAGCCCAGGGTCGCCGTGGACACGATCGGCGCCGGCGTCGGTGACCGGGTCCTCGTGATCGACGAGGGCAACTCCGGCCGCCAGATCCTCGCGGCGCCCGACGCGCCGGTGAAGACCCTGATCGTCGGCTTCGTGGACGAGGTCGAGCTCGGCGGCGAGGTGGTCTACGACCACGGGAGCGAGGCATGAGCGCCCGCACCTGGAGCGAGGAGGAGTCCCGCCTGCGCACGGCCATCTGCCGGGTGGGCAAGCTCGCCTACGACCGCAACTACATCGTGGGCGCGGACGGGAACATCAGCGCCCGCATGAGCGACGGGACGATCCTGATCACGCCCACGGGCGCCATGAAGGGCTTCCTCGAGCCCGTGCACGTGGCCCACGTGGACATGACCGGGCGCGCCCTCGACGACGGGCCGAAGCCCTCCAGCGAGGTGGGCATCCACCTGGTGAGCTACCAGGAGCGGCCCGACTGCAAGGCGATCTGCCACGCGCACCCGCCCCACGCGGTCGCGCTCACGATCGCCGGCGTCGACCTGCAGACGCCGATCATCCCCGAGATCATCGTGACCATCGGCGGCATCCCCACCGCGCCCTTCGGGACCCCGGGCACCCCCGAGCTCCCCGAGACGATCCGGGACCTGGTCCGCTGCAGCGACGTGATGATGATGCAGAACCACGGGTCGGTGACCCTCGGCACCAACCTGATGGACGCCTACAAGAAGCTCGACATGCTCGAGCACACGGCCAAGATCCTCTGGCTCGCCCACGTGGCCAAGGGCGGCCTCGAGCCCCTGGCGCCGGACCTGGTGGAGAAGATGCTCGCCACCCGCTCCCAGCTGGGGATCACCACGCGCAACACCCTCGAGAACCAGTGCGGGATCGACCCGCGCCGCTGAGCGCCCGGGCGGCGACCGGACCGAGGTGCGAACGAAGGCGCCCGCGCCCCCTGGACGGGAGCGCGGGCGCTCTTGGCTGCGGGCCTCGGGACGTCGAGGTCGGGGTCAGAAGATCGTGACCTCGGCCCAGGGCGACCGGGCGACGCCGCCCGCGGCGCCCGGGTCCCGCACGAGCCACTGCATCCAGAAGTTGGTGCCGACGAGGGCGGGGTCGAAGGGGATCTCCCCGGTCCAGGTGCCGAAGCCCTGCCCCGCGCCGGCGCCCGCCAGCTGCGTCCGGGAGGCGACCCGCGTGGGCTTCCGCTGGGTGATACCGCCGACGACGATGCCGCCGCCCGGGCCGGGGGCCTGGTCGCGGAGCGCGAGGAGGGCGGGCGCGCCCCCGAGCGCGTCGGTGACCGCCACGCGGTACTCCGCGTTGCCGATCCTCGGCGGCGAGAAGGCCTCGATCCGCGGGACGCTCCCGCCGGAGCCGGGCTGCCCCGTCCCCTGGTAGGTGGCCGTGGGCCCCATCTCACTGCGGAGCGTCGGCCGATCGAAGGGCGGCAGCTCCGCCGCGACCCGCGGGTCGGTCAGCCCGCCGTTGATGAACGCCTCGATGGTCGACGCGGTCCCCGGCGAGAAGAAGACGTTGTTCAGGATCGGGTCCTTGTTGTCCGGGAACGGCCCCGCGCCCTGGTTGTAGATGAAGACCGCCAGGAACAGGTTGGCCCAGCTGGGGTCCCCGTTGTGGAAGTAGCGCGTGCGCAGGCCCGCGTTGCGCAGCGTCGGCACCTTGAACTTGCCGCGGTCCGAGTACAGGCCCGTCACCCCCTGCCGGCCGTTGTCCTCGGCGATGTCGCGCATGCCGATGTTGCGGTAGGTGCCGTCCGAGAAGAGCGGCGGCGTGTGGCAAAGGGCGCACCGCAGGGACGACGACATGAACAGGCTCAGCCCCGAGAGCTCCTGGGAGGTGAGCGCGCCGGAGACGCCCTGCTGGTAGAGGTCCCAGGGGGTCTGGTCGGGGTGCAGGGTGCGCTGGTACGTGGCCAGCGCGTAGGCGATGCGCTCCGCGGTGATGTCCGTGGTCCCGAAGGCGTTCTCGAACAGCTCCGGGTAGGACGGATCGACGGCGAGGGCGGCCGTCAGGTCGGGGTTCAGGTTCGAGGCGAGGGCCAGGGGCTGGACCCGCTCGAGCTTCGTGATCACGTCCTCCCAGGTGCGGCCCTCGTCCGCCATCTCCACGAAGGAGATGATCGGCCCCAGGGCCTGGGTCTCGAGGGCGCCGCCGCTCGGGATGCTGACCAGCCCGGTCTGGGGGTCGACGAAGGTGCCGCCGGCGCGCCCGTCCCAGAAGAGCTCGTCGAAGAACGCGGCGCCGATGGGCGACGGTGAGCGGCGGCCGGTGACCTGGGGCGCGAAGCCGAAGGTGGCCTCGGGGGTCAGGTTCCCGTTGGAGTCCGCGAGCCGCACGCCCGCCGACGCGAAGCGATCGTCGGGGCCGCCGTACACGCCGTCGAGGCCCGGGTGCCGGCTCCCCATGTCGAGCCGCGGGTCGGAGCCGCCCGCGCTCGGGATGTGGCACGTGCCACAGGCGATCGTGTTGTCCGAGGACAGCTGCTCGTCCCAGAAGAGCGCCTTGCCGAGGATCCGCTTCTCCTCGGTGATCGGGTTCTCCGGCGGCGCGGGGGGCGGACCGAGGGACTGGGCCGCGGCGAGCGTCGGGAGCGAGAGGGCGGCGGTGAGGAGTGCGATGGGGAAGCGCATACCGCCGAATGTTACCCGCGCGACCGGCGGATCCGGACCCGACCGAGCCTCGGGACTTGCCCGCCCTCCACTGCGCCAATTCGAGACCCCGGACCGTGGCATTCGGTCACGGGCCCAGGGAGCCACGGTACTGGCGGGCCGCGCTCCGCGGCGGCGCGGTCAGCGGCGGCGCCGCCGCGCGCCGCCCCGCTGCCGCCCGAGGGAGATCAGCGCGCGCTCGACGACCTCGTCCTCGACGCCCCGGAGGCCCTCCGGCCGAACCAGGGTGCCGAAGAGCAGGATCGACCCGGAGCGCAGGAACCACTCGCGGCAGCTCAGCTCCCCGGCGTCGTAGTCGACCTCGAAGCCCACGAAGTCCCCGAGGCGCACGTCCCTCACCGGCGCCCCCGCCTCGAGGTGATCGCTCGCCACCTCCTCGAGGTCCTCGTCGCGCACCTCACCGCCCTTCTTGCGGTGCCCGCGGAGCTGGAAGCTGACGCCCGCCGCGGAGGTGAACATGACCGCCCCCTCCTCGCTGGCCACCTCCCAGCCGTCGGGGCCGTCGATCCACCAGCCGTCACCGTCGAAGCGTTGCGCCATGGGGAGAGCTTATCCGGGTCCTCGCGTGGCGGTCGCGGCGTCAGCGACGCCGTGCCCGCGGCAGCAGCCCGACCATGGCCTCCCCGAGCGCGTCCCCCACCAGCAGGTAGCTCTCCGCGTTCCCGAACCAGTGGTGCCCGTGGGTGGTGTTGGGCGAGTCCTCCGCCGGGCGGAGGAAGTCCTCGGTCTCCACGTAGGCGGCGGGGCCGCGCCGCCCGGCGGCCCGGGTGCCGGCGGCCTGGGCCTCGTGGAGGGCGGGGTTCCTCATGTTCCCGGTCTGCCCCACGACCACCGGGAGCTTCCGGTCCTCGAGGCGCTCGCGGACGTCCCCGATCAGGTGCTCGAGGTTCTCGGCGTAGTGACGGGTGGCCTCCCCGTCGCAGCCGTCGTTCCACCCCTGGAACCAGAAGAGCCCCTCCAGCTCCGGCTCGAGGTCCTCCCACGCCGGGAAGGCCGCGCCCACGTCGGCGAGCGCGGCGTCGAGCTCCTCGAAGATGCGCTCGTAGTAGGGGCCGACCTCACCCCCTGCTGACGGCGGGCGGAAGTCCACGTGGAGGCTCTTCCCGCCCCAGCACGCCTTCACCAACAGCACCGGCCCCTCGAAGCGCTCCCCGAGGACCCGCCCTAGCGCGAGCTCCGGCCCGAAGTGGTGGCGGCCGCCGTAGACCGCGTACCCGATGGAGAGCGGCCCCTTCTTCTCCTCGTGCGGGGAGCGGTACCAGACGCCCACGTCGTCGCGCTCGCTCCACCCCCCGTCCGCGTCCCGGACCCAGCCCCAGCGCTCCGCGAACTCCGACGCCTCGAGGAGCTTCGCCAGGGTCCCGCGCCCGCCGTTGTAGTGTTCCTCGTGATCGAGGTCGACCACCGCCTGGCCCTCCATGTTCGACTGCCCGGCGAGCACGAAGACGTGGAGCTTCTCAGGCTCCTCCGGAATGCTGCCGAGGGGCCGGAACGACAGGAGCAGCGAGGCGCCGCCGAGCAGCGCGAGAGCGAGGAGCTTCGAGGTCATGGCCGCAGCATAGTCCACCCGAACAAATCACCCGAGAGGGCCAGCCGCGCCTCGCGCCTCGCGCCGACTACTTCCCGCCGCGGCGCCCGCCCTGCATGGACCGGAACTGCTCGACCTGCTGGTCGTTCAGGACGCCCTGGAGCTCCATCTGGTAGGTCTCGTTCTCGGCGCCCTTCAGCGCGCCGGCCGCCTCGCGGTCCCCCGCCTGCCACAGCCTCATCATCTCGGCGACGCGCTCATCGCGTGCCTCGATGACGGTCCGCAGGCGGTCGGTCTGGGAGTTGGTGAGCCCGAGCTCCTGCTGGTAGCGCGGCATCTGCTCGTCGAGCTTGGCGCTGGTCTCGGCGCGCTTGGCCTCGACCTTGGCGCTCCGCTCGGCGGCTCGCACCTCCTCGAGGGCGGCGGCCACGTCGGCCTTGAGCGGCGCGCCGGCCGCACTGCCGTCGGCCATGGACGCGGCCATGGCCATGAGCTGCTCCCGGAGCTGGTCGAACTCCTCGCGCTCGACGAGCCCGGCGGGGACCCGCCCCGTGAGCCCAGGCTGGACCGGCGCGTTCTCGAGGGTGTCGATCCGGGCCGCCATCCGGTCCAGGCGCTCGGTCATCCGGTTGAGGCGCTCGTCGAGCCGCGCCAGCCCGGCCTCGTCGGCGCCTTGCGTCGGGGCCGTCTGGGCCCAGGCGCTCTCGGGCTCCCGATGGCCGACGTTGAGGAGGACCAGCCCGGCCAGGATCAGGCCGGTGGACGAGAGGAGGATGACGGTCTTCATGGTCGGGTTCATGGTACGCGCGGGAGGTCGCCCCGAGCGGCGGGGAGCAGCGGCAGGCTCGCTGCAGGATACCTCCCGCCCGCGATCAGCTACGGTGAATCGCCGTAGACGTACGGCAATTCACCGTAGATCAACGAGCGACCCGCCCTGGGGGCCTGGGACCCGCGCGAGGGCTCCTGCGCCGGAGCGCCTCGCCGCGACCGACCGAAGAAGGGCTGCCCCCCCTCGGCTGGTTCGAGCGGCTCACCGGGCTCGACTCAGCGCCGGCTGACCGCGTCCACGGACATGGGGACGCTCCGGTCCCCGTGGCCCACGGCGAAGGGGAAGCGCTGGTTCGAGGCCGCCGCGCCGGTGCGGCCCTGCTTGTCGATGGCGATGAAGCACACGTCCAGCTCGTAGCCGAGGGGGTCGGTGGCCGCGATGCGGTGGACCATGGCCTCGCACGCCTCCTGGGGCGTCATGCCCTGGCGCATCATCTCGACGATGAGCGTCGTCGCGCTGTAGCGCATGACGTTCTCCCCCACCCCGGTGGCCCCGGCGGCGCCCACCTCGTTGTCCACGAAGAGGCCCGCGCCCAGGATCGGCGAGTCCCCGACGCGGCCAGGGAGCTTGCCCCCGGCGCCGCTCGTGGAGCAGCCCCCGAACAGGTCGCCGTTCTCGTCGAGCACCAGGAGGGTGATGGTGTCGTGCCCCTTCTCCTTCGGCTCCTCGGGGTCCCGCTCGCGGTCCAGCCAGGCGGTCTTCTTCGCGTCGAGGTCCGAGACGTCCACGCTCTCCAGGCCGTGCTCGAGGGCGAACCAGCGCGCGCCCTCCCCCACGAGCATGACGTGGCGCGAGCTGTCCATGACGCGGCGCGCCGCGGTGATCGGGTGGACGATGCCCTCCATCCCGCCGACGCTCCCCGCCCCGCGGGTCGGCCCCTCCATGATGCAGGCGTCCAGCTGCGGATAGCCCGCGGCGTTGGGCCGGCCCGCGAGGCCCACGGAGCCGTCGGAGCCCAGGGACTCGATCAGCCGGATCCCGGCCTCGACCCCGTCGAGGCCGCTGCCGCCGCCCGCCATCTCCTCCATCGCCGCGTCCACGGCGAGCCGTCCGAAGGGCCAGGTCGCGATCATCACCGGGCCGGGCGTTCGACTCGGGTCGGGCTCGATCATGGGCGAGCTGGCGCAGCTGGCCAGGAACAGGACGGGGAGGGGGGTGAGGGCGAGGAGCCTTCGGCGCGTCGAGGGGAGCATGGCCCCAGGCTAGGGACGCGGCGCCCGTCCCACCAGACCCGCCGCGCCAGGAGGCGGTCCCCCGGGAATCGGGCGGCTCAGTCGTCCGCGGGGAGCTCCACCCCGGCCGGGAGGAAGCTCACCTCCCGGTCGTTGGCGAGGGCCGGGCCCTCGGTCGACCGCCCGCCGCGCACCACCTCGTCCAGCCGGCGCAGCAGGCGGGCCGCCCGCTCCGGCTCCGCCTCCACGAGGTTGCTCCGCTCCCCCGGGTCGACGGCCAGGTCGAAGAGCTGCATGGGCGGCAGCCCCTGGTCCCTCGCCACGTTCTCGCGGGGCGCGCTCCAGCCGCCGCTCCCGCCGGCGAGGCAGAGCTTCCAGCTCCCCTCCCGGATGGCGAAGTGGCCCGACACCGAGTGGCTGACCAGGGTCCGGCGACCGGTGGAGGGCGCCCCGCCGAAGACGGGGAGCCAGCTGTACCCGTCCTCGCCGCCGCCGCTGCGGCCGCGCGCGCCGGTCACGTCCTCCAGCGTGGCGTACACGTCGGTGAGGCAGGCGAGGGCCGAGGTCCTGGAGCCCGCAGGAACCACGCCCGGCCACCGGACGATCAGCGGCACCCGGTGCCCCCCCTCGTAGATGTCGGCCTTGTGCCCGCGGTAGCCGCCGTTCGGGTCGTGGCCGTGCTCCGCGAGGAGCGGGAAGTTCGCTTCCGGCGAGCACCCGTTGTCACTGGTGAAGACGACGATCGTGTCGTCCGCCACGCCGCCCGCCTCGAGCGCGGCCATGAGCTGCCCCACGTGGTGGTCCACCTGCATGACGAAGTCCGCGTAGGGGTTCATCTCGCTCGCGCCCTCGAACGGCGGCACCGGGACGATCGGCGTGTGGGGTGAGGGCAGCGGGAGGTAGAGGAAGAACGGCTCCCCGCCGCGCGCGGCCTCGGCGCGCTCCGCGATGAACTCGCACGCCTCCCCCACCAGGTGCGGCAGGGCCTGGTCGATGAAGAAGTCGTCGCCCACCTGCCCCTCGCGGTACCAGCCGTAGCGGTCCTCCTTGCGGGTGACCCCCTCGCGCCGGTTCGGCTGCCCCGTGACGCGCCCCGACTCCACCCAGACGTAGGGCGCCATGTCGAGGGACGCGGGGAGGACGTGGTAGTGGCCGAAGCCGTTGATGTCCGGGCCGTTCGCGACCGGCCCGGTGAAGTCGATCGCGCCCGCGTCGTCCCGGCTCCAGTCGAGGCCCAGGTGCCACTTCCCGATGGCCGCGGTGGCGTACCCGGCGGCGGTCATCAGGTGCCCGAGCGTCGCGCGGTCGGCGGGGATGAGGTGCCCGCTGTTCCCGTTGAGCACGCCCTTCTCGAGGCGGCTCCGCCAGTTGTAGCGGCCGGTGAGCAGGCCGTAGCGGGTGGGCGTGCAGACCGCGCTGGTGGAGTGCGCGTCCAGGAACGTCATCCCCCCCGCGGCGAGGGCCGCCAGGTGCGGGGTCTCGATCTTGCAGGCCGCCGAGGTGGGCGAGACGTCGCCGATGCCGAGGTCGTCGGCGAGCACCACCACCACGTTGGGACGCGGGGGCTGAGGGTCCCCATCGGCCGCCTCCTGGGGCGGGGCGAGGAGGGTCGGGACGAGCAGCAGGGAGAGGGAGATCATGGGAGGACCGTACGAGGCCCCCCCCCGAAGGCCAAGGGGGTCTCCGCAGGCCAAGGGTGCGCTGCGGGAGCGGGTCCCGCGCGGGCGGGGCCGCGCGCCGCCGCGGCGCGCGCCGCCCTTGTGGCCTGGGCCGCCGCGGATACGGTGGAAACCGACGCCCGGCGTCGGCCGCGCTCCCTGAACCCGGCTCCGGCGCCGCGCGCCTCTCCCTGCCCACCGCCCCCTCCAGCGTTCCATCCAAGCTCCCCATGCGCCTCCTGCTCACCTCCCTGGCCGCCGCGCCCCTGTGCGGCCCGGCCCTCGCCCAGAGCGTCGTCCTCAGCGACGACTTCGAGTCCAACTCCGCCGCCAGCTACACCGTGGTGGACGACGGGTCGCCGGACGGGTCCCAGACCTTCGCCTTCGACTACGTGGCCGCCGGGCTCCCCCTGGCGCCGCGCTCCGCCGCCGGGGACACCGGCGCCCTGAAGCTGACCGCCAACGACACCGCCGGCGCGGTTGACGCCTGGACCGTGTACCACAACACCCCGGTCTCGGCCTCGCGCTACAAGCTCACCGTGGACGTGTGGATGAACTTCGTCGGGACCTCGGGGACCACCGAGTACGCCCAGGTGGGCGTCGCCGGCGACGGGGTCTCGAGCAACTCGATCCTCTCGCCGGTCTCGGGCTCGGGCGCGTACCTCGCCTTCACCGGCGACGGCGGCTCGGTGACCGACTACTCGTGGTTCCGCGACTGCAACAACGCGTCCCCCAGCGACCCCGAGTGCAACACCATGCCCAGCAGCCACCCGAGCTACCTGGGCCGCGGCGCCAACGCCTCGGGCAACTTCTTCCAGACGCTCTTCCCCTCGCCCCCGTCCACGAACGCGGGCTCGCCCGGGAACATCTGGACCACCCTGGAGATCGAGGTGGACAACTTCGCCGGGGTCGTGTCCTTCAGCTTCGATGGGACCCTGACCTACCAGGGGGACTTCGCCGGCAGCCTCGACGGGCTCGTGAGCCTGGGCCTGTTCGACCGCTTCACCTCTCTCTCCGGCCCCACCAACTTCGCCCTCTTCGACAACCTCGTGGTGGAGACCCTGCTGACGCCCATCGGCAGCAACTTCTGCGCGGCGGCGCCCAACTCCACCGGCGGCACGGGCGCGATCTCCGCC
This sequence comes from Planctomycetota bacterium, assembly GCA_050049155.1. Taxonomy (GTDB): domain Bacteria; phylum Planctomycetota; class UBA1135; order UBA1135; genus Saltatorellus. Next base: position 17,458 of record JASFWR010000024.1, read on the forward strand.
CTGGGCAGCGAGGCCGCGGCGGACAACAACGTGGTCCTCACGAGCTCCTCCCTGCCCCCGAACTCCTTCGGCTTCTTCCTCACCAGCCAGACCCAGGGGTTCACGCCGAACCCCGGCGGCAGCGCCGGCAACCTCTGCATCTCGGGCTCCATCGGCCGCTACGTCGGGCCGGGGCAGATCCAGAACAGCGGCGCCGGCGGCGAGTTCTCCCTCGCGCTGGACCTCTCGGCGACGCCGCAGCCCACGGGCCTGGTGCAGGTCCAGGCCGGAGAGACCTGGAACTTCACCACCTGGCACCGGGACGCCGTCGGGGGCACGGCCACGTCGAACTTCACCGACGGCCTCGAGATCCAGTTCCAGTGAGGGTCGCGGGGCGCCGGCGCCGGCCACGCGGCTGCGCGCCGGCGGCCGTCGACCCGGCCGGCGAGCCTCAGCCCTGTTGCTCGAGC
>JASFWR010000190.1:0-7319 GCA_050049155.1 Planctomycetota bacterium
GAGCAGGGCCACCAGCGGTTCGAGGGCCGCCTCGGCGCGGGTCCGGCCGAGGGCGACGGCGGCCGTCACGGTCAGGTCCTCGCCCGCGTCCCCGTTCGCGAAGCCGGACAGCGCGCGCACCACCGGTGCGGCCGCCTCCGGCTCCCCGAGGGCCACGGCCGCGGCCTCCCGCACGAGGGTGTTGCCCCCACCCTCGAGCATCTCCACGAGGGCGCGGGTCGCGGCCCCGAGCGTCTCCAGGGTCTCCCCCTCGGTCACGTCGGCGTGCGCGGCGATGCCGCGCACGAGCTGCAGCTGGACGCGGGCGTCGAACTCGCCGTCGAGGGCTTCGACCGCTGCTGCCACGAGGGAGGCCCGGGCCTCGTCCGAGCCCGCCTCGGCGAGGACGCGCAGGGCGCGCCCGGCGGCGGCGCGCGTGTCCACCGCCTCCGCGCCGAGCAGGCGCTCGACCCAGAGCGCGGCGTCCTCGGCGGCCAGGACCTCCGCGGCCAGCGCGCGAGCGAGCCGCGGCCCGGCGACGGGCGAGGCCGCCGTGGAGACCGCCTCCCCCCCGCCGCCGCCGCCCTCGAAGCGGGCGGTGAGGAACCCCTGGGCGTCGGCGGGGGACATCACGCCGAGGGCCGCCGCCATCGCGGACTCAAGCCGCCGCTCCACCACGGACGTGAGCCCGGCGGCGGCCATGGCGGGCAGCAGCGTCGAGGCGTCGGCCGCGACCGGCGCCTCGCAGACGGAGTCGAGCGCCGCGCACACGACCGCCACGTCCTCGCGCTCCCCGAGGCGCTCGAGGACGAGCGTCCCGAGGGTCTCGGCGCGGACCCCGGGCGCGCCGCGGGAGAGCGCGACCATCGCCCGCGCCGCGACCGGGCGCTCGCTCGGCTCCTTGGAGCGGAGGGCCTTGGAGAGCTTCTTCACGTCCTTCGAGGCCGCGCGCTCGTCCCGGCCCTGCGGGAGCGGCGCGGCCTCCAGGCACGTGGCCAGCCCCGCGCCGGCCACGACGAGGGTCTTGCCGGTGCACTTCTTCAGGAGCGCGACCGCGGCGGCCTCGTCCCCGCTCGCGCCGAGCACCCGCGCCGCCGCGGTGCGCGCGCTCGAGAACGGCGACTCGAGCGCGACCTCCACCAGGCCCTTGGTGATCCCCTTCGACGGCGTGCGTCCCGAGAGCCCCTCGATGGCCGCCAGCACGACGAGCAGGTCGTCGTCCCCCCGCGCCGCCTTGACGAGCGCGGAGGTGGCCTTGTCCGAGGCGTCCGCGGCGAGGTCCAGGGCGGCGCCCTGGCGAACGGCGGCGTCCTTGGCGCGGATGTCGCTAAGGGGGTCGTCCTGGTGGGCAGGGGCGGGCGCGGCGGGGCGCATGGCGCCAGCGCTCGCCACGAGGGCCGAGGCGAGGGTCCCGAGGGCGAGCGTTGCGACAAACGGGCGCACCCGGCTTGCTGTGGTTCTGGTCATCGCTTCGGAGGTCCCCCCGCAGGCCCTGGATCCCGGGCCCTGGATGATGCCAGAAGCGACGGCGGTACGTCCGGTCCGGGACTGGGGAGGACCGCAGGCGGACCGGCCGGGAACCGCGGTCGGATTCCAGCGGCAATCGTTCCCTTCGGGTCCCGCGGCCCATAAGGTTCGGTCCCGGCCACGCACCCAACGCGCTGACCGGCTGCCTTCACTCCAGAGCCCTCCCCCAAGGGCGACGAGGGCACCCTCCACGAATGGGGGGAGCGGGATCAGGGGACGTTGGGGTGAGGTCGGAATTCGAGGGTCCGTCCACGATGGGACGGACCGTACCCCCCAATCGGCATCGCGCCTCTTTACCTGTCCACCGATGACGGCCACGACCCGCCAAGAAGCGGTTCGCTCGATCGCGAGCGACGCTTTCCTCGACCTCCGCGAAGACATCTCCGGCCTCGAAGGCCAGTCCCTTTCGGACTCCTTCGGGCGCTACGTGTTCAGCGACGACGTCCAGCGCCAGACGCTCCCCGAGGTCGTCTACCAGGCGCTTCGGAAGACCATCGAGACCGGCGCGAAGCTCGACCTCGAGATCGCGGACGAGGTCGCCCGGGCCATGAAGACGTGGGCGGTCGGTCACGGCGCGACCCACTACACCCACTGGTTCCAGCCCATGACCGGGCTCACGGCGGAGAAGCACGACTCGTTCCTGAAGCCCACGGGCTCGGGCGGGGCCATGCTGGAGTTCTCCGGCAAGCAGCTCAGCCAGGGCGAGCCGGACGCCTCGTCGTTCCCCTCCGGCGGCCTCCGCGCCACCTTCGAGGCCCGCGGCTACACCGCCTGGGACCCGACCTCCCCCGCCTTCGTCCGCAAGTCGGCGAGCGGCGCCACCCTCTGCATCCCCACCGCGTTCTGCTCGTGGACCGGCGAGGCCCTCGACAAGAAGACGCCGCTGCTCCGCTCCTGCGAGGCGGTCTCTCGCTCCGCGGTCCGGCTCCTCCACGCCATCGGTGAGTCCTCCGTGACCCGGGTGTCGCCGACCACGGGCGTCGAGCAGGAGTACTTCCTGGTGGACCGCCAGTTCTTCCACCTGCGCCCGGACCTCATGGCCTCGGGGCGGACGCTCTTCGGCGCCATGCCGTACAAGGGCCAGGAGTTCGACGACCACTACTTCGGCTCCATCTCGGGCCGGGTCCTCGACTTCATGCGCGACCTCGAGAAGGAGCTGTGGCTCCTCGGGGTGCCGATCATGACCCGCCACAACGAGGTGGCGCCCAGCCAGTTCGAGCTCGCGCCCCAGTACTCGGGTGTCTCGGTCTCCATCGACCAGAACATGCTCACCATGAGCGTGCTCCAGGACGTGGCCGAGCGACACGGGCTGGCGGTCCTCATGCACGAGAAGCCGTACGCCAACTTCAACGGCTCCGGCAAGCACATGAACTGGTCCATCGGCGACGACCTCGGCAACAACCTGCTGGAGCCGGGCAGCACGCCGCACGAGAACCTGAAGTTCATGATGACGCTGACCGCCATCGTGCGCGCCGTCGACATGCACCAGGACCTGCTGCGGGCGTCCATCGCCTCGGCCGGCAACGACCACCGCCTCGGCGCCAACGAGGCGCCGCCGGCCATCATCTCGATCTTCCTGGGCTCCCAACTCTCCGAGGTCATCAGCGCGATGATCGAGGGCCGCGACCCCGCCAACTCCGGCAAGGGCTCCCTGCGCCTGGGCGTGGACGCGCTCCCCGAGCTGCCCCAGGACATCACCGACCGGAACCGGACCTCCCCGTTCGCCTTCACCGGCAACAAGTTCGAGTTCCGCGCCGTGGGCTCCGGCCAGTCCGTCGCCTACCCCGCCGCCTTCCTCAACACCATCGTCGCGGAGTCCATGGACTTCATCTGCGACGAGCTGGAGAAGCGCGGCGGCTCGAACGCCGAGAACATCAACGCGGTCGTGCGCGAGACCCTCTCGCAGCACCAGCGCGTGCTCTTCGACGGCGACAACTACTCGGACGAGTGGGTGCAGGAGGCCGAGAAGCGCGGCCTCCTGAACCGCCGCACGACGCCGGAGGCCCTGGTCGCCCTCTCCGACGCCAAGAACACGGCGCTCTTCGAGAAGTTCGGCGTCCTCACGCCCCACGAGCTCGAGTCCCGGGCGAACGTGAGCAACGAGATCTACGCCTCCAAGATCCGGGTCGAGGCCCTCGCCACGATCGACATGGCGCAGACCATGATCCTGCCGGCGGCGTCGGCCTTCCAGTCGCAACTCTCCGAGACCATCCGCGGCATGCGCGAGGTCGACGAGACGATCCCCTCGGATGCCCAGGTGGAGGCCCTGCGCTGCACCGCAGCCGGCGCGGTCACGCTGCAGGCGGCCGTCAACGCCCTGTCGGACGCCCTCGCGAAGGTCGAGGGCGCCGGCCACGACGAGGCCACCCACGCCAACGCGATGCTCGCCGAGGTCGTCCCGCAGATGAACGCCGTGCGCGCCGCGGCCGACGGGCTGGAGAAGGTGATCGACGACGACCTGTGGCCGATCCCCAAGTACCGTGAGCTGATGTTCATCCGCTGAGCGGGCGACGAGCACCCAGCCGACCCGACACGGAGGCCGGCGCGCGATCCTCCGCGCGCCGGCCTCCTTCGTTGAGTCTCCGTCGTTGGGTCCCCGTCCCCGGGACTCTGTCGTTCGTCCTCGAACCACCTGCCTCGACCCGCCCCTCACCGCGGCGCTCGATCGCGCTCGCCCACGAGAAAAGCCCGTCCGCTCGTGGAGCGAGGACGGGCTCTCGGGGTGCCGCCGATGGGCCGATGCCCAGTGGACCGAAGGCCAGTGGACCGAAGGCCAGTGGACCGAAGGCCAGTGGACCGACGACCGGTAGGGCGCGGGCCGTGCTCCCTCGGGCGCGGGAGGGGTGGTAGCGGTGGAGGGACTTGAACCCCCGACACGCGGATTATGATTCCGCTGCTCTAACCAGCTGAGCTACACCGCCGTGGGACGCTCGGAGCCCCTGGGGGCCCGGCGAGGCGCAGAAAGATAGCCACGGACCGGGACCGGGTCAACCCGTCCACGCCCGGCGGATCGCAGCGGGGTCCGCGTCCGGGCAGGGCTCGCCGCGCACGCTGGTGTACCCCACCTCGATCCGCGTCGCCTCCCCCGTGTCCGGGCAGAAGGCGAGGCAGGCGTCGATGGGGCGCGAGTACAGGTGCAGGGACACCGCGTCGCTCCCGGCCGCGGGCCGGATCTGGTGCAGGGCGATCTCGTCGCGGATGAAGGCCACGCCCCCGGCCTCGTAGGTCATCACCCGGCCGCGCTTGAGCTCACCGTCCCGGGCGGCGAAGTGCTCCTCCTCCAGGGTCCCCTCGAGCACCGCCATCCAGCAGTTCTGGTCGGCGTGGTCGTGGATGGCCGAGGCCTGCCCGTCCCGCCAGCAGAGGAGCAGCAGCTCGAAGTCCGGCGAGCGCCAGATGAGGTTCCGGCTGTAGGTCGAGTCCCCGAACCGCTGGTGGCGCCGCCAGCTCGGATCGCCGGCCGCGTACTCCCGGAGCAGCGCGGCCACCCTCGGGCCGTCGACCTCCGCGGGGTCCACCCCGCCGAGGGCGTCCTGCAGCGCGCCGGTCAGGCGGTCCAGCGAGCACTCGTCGGAGAGGGTCGGGCGCGCCAGGGTGGGCGCGACGTCGCGGGAGGTGCCGGGGTCGAGGTCGGTCATGGGGAAGGGTCGGGTCCGCGGGGAAGGCTCCCTCCAGTGTCCGCCACGGGGGAGGCTCCGTCCAGCGGCGGGCGGTCTCGCTGCTCGAATGTGTCCGCGGATGGCCCTGGGGCGCCGTCGCCGTGCGCTCCCCCGGGACGGCTCCGGGGCGGGACGCCCGTCCCCCTCTTGGACACGCGCCCTGCGGGCGGGGGCGCATCGGTGCTCCCGTAGCCCCGTCCGGGTCAGGACGCGGCGCCGGTCGGCCCTGCCCGTCCAGCTCGACCTCCACGGGCTTCCGACGGGGGTTCGCGCTTCCGCCTCTCTCGCCGCGCCCGGTCGACGGGCCGACTCGACCGGAACGCTCCACCGGCTCTCCTGGCCCGCCCGTCAGGCCGGCTCGGTCCCGCCGTGCGCCACCGCGAAGAGCACGCAGTCCGCCGCCGAGGAGCCAGCGAGGGCCGTCGGCTCGTGCACGCTCCCCCGCTCGTAGCGCACGAAGTCCCCCGCGGTGACGACGCGGCCGTCCTCGTCCGCGTACCCGCCGGAGAGGACGAGGACGTCCTCGGCGCCGAGGTGACGGTGGCGGGGGTATCCGTGCCCGGGCCGCATCCGGATCAGGACGGTGCGCGCGGGGCCGTCCGCTTCGGGCGCGAGGTCGATCCACTCCACGCCCTCGTGGCGCGTCTCACGCCAGGGCAGTCCCTCGAGGGGGCCCGCGAGCTCGAGACCGGGGAGGTGCATGGATCCAGGATAGCCCCGCGACCGCCGGCCCCGGCGGGCTTCAGGCGGATCCACCCTCGACCCGATAGAGGTCCCGTGGACGGCTCCCCCCAGCGAGAGTACGGCGCCCGGGACGCGACCGGGCTGCAGGTGGCGGCGCAGGCCGCCGTGGACCTCGCGGGCTTCGCCGCCGACGGGGACAGGGACGGGCTCGAGCGCGAGCTGCTGCGGTCGCTCGTGGAGCTCGGAGTCGCCCGCGCGGCGGGCCTGTGGGCCCGACCGACGCCGGAGGCGCCGTGGACGAGGCAGCGGGGGTTCGGCGGCGAGACGCCCGCGCCCGCCAAAGCCAACCCGGGGACCCTCTCCCTCGCGCTCCACCTGGACGAGCACCGCTGCGTCGTCGTCACCACCTCCCCACTCGTGCGTGAGGCCGACCTCGACGCCGCGGAGGCCCTGGTCGCCACGGCGGCCCTGCTGTCGGAGGGCGCCCCCGCGACGCCCGCGCCGCTCCCCCGACGGGACCCTGATCCGGACCCTGATCGGGCCTCTGATCGGGACTGAGGCCGGACACTACCCGGACTCGGGACAAGTTCCCGGAACTAGGAACGCTCCCCGGATCGAGGGCGCGCTCGAACCCCGAGCGGCCCTACGGAGGCCGCAACGATGGGAACGATCCCAGCCTGCCACCTCTCCCGTCGAGGACCCGAACGGACGGTCGCGGCGGGTCGTGGAAATGGCCCGTTGTGCGGGTCTCCCCCCCTGCCGAAAGCACCTAGTATCCGGGAGGGAGGCACCTCGGTGCCCCTTGCATGAGAACCGCCTGAGAGGTGCTCCGCGTTGCGAGCCGCAGGGCACCCGGGAAGCTCGGACGGTTCTTCTCTCCCTTGGGTCGGTGATGCTAGCTCACCGACCCATTTTTCATGCCCGGGCCGTTTCGTGCCCGGAGCGTTGCGTGCCCGGACCGAGGCGCGCCGCGGACGGCCTGGTCGAGCCAGGGGAGGCGGTTCGGCGCCGGCGAGCCGCCTGGATCCGCCGACCGAGGGAGGAGCAGGGGCCGGGCCGCGCGCTCCCCCGATAGGATCTCGGCTGCCCCGTCCACCGAGTCGCCCCGCGCCGCCCATGACCCGACCGCTGAGAGCCCTCCTCCTCGCCCTCCTCGCCGCCACCCTCCTCCTGACCACCGCGCCGGCCCAGCAGGGACGCGACGCGGCCCAGGAGGGCACCGGCACCGTCGCTCGGGAGACGGCCACGCCCTTCCTCTGGCGCGTGGAGCGGGGCACCGCCACGGGCTACCTCTACGGCACGATCCACCTGCCCGACGCCCGGGCCCTCGCGGTCCCCGCCGCCGTGGAGGAGGCCTTCGGGGAGAGCGCCGCCTTCTACGCCGAGATCGAGACCACGCCGAAGACGGAGATGGCCGTCCAGATGGCGGCCCTGCTCCCGGCGGGCAAGGCCCTGGACCGGATGGTGGGC
>JASFWR010000191.1:0-7304 GCA_050049155.1 Planctomycetota bacterium
CTCGTCGACCCGCAGCTCCCGCCCGGTGGGGCCCATGGCGATCCCGCGGAAGGCGATCGACCGATCGAGCCACTGGACGTCCACGTCGGCGACGCGGACCGAGCGGGTCATCGCCCCCGCGATCCGGTCCTGGACGAGCTTTGCGACCCAGCGCTCCAGGGCCGGGTGGGACTCCGCCACGAGGGCCACCAGGATTCCCACGAAGCAGGCCCAACCCGAGAGGGTGAGGAGGGCCCGCGCCGCCAGGGTCAGGGGGCGCCGCGCGCGCAGCGAGCGGCGCAGCTCCCTGGTCTCCAGGTCCTCGGCGGTCTCCTTCATGTGGGCGGGGTCGGGGGCCGGCGGACCGGCCCGGGGATCGGCCCCGAATCGGCCGATCTCCCGAGATTCTGGCCGTTGACATCGTCCCGTGCGACCGTCACTCTCCCCGAAGCGTTACGGAATCCACTCTCACCGCACTGAAACCAACCTCAGACCACCCCAGCCCCCCTCGAGGGGGCAACGAGTCATGGCCAAGAAGAAAGCCAAGCGCGCTGCCAAGAAGGCGCCCGCCCGCAAGACCAAGAAGAAGGCGACCAAGAAGAAAGGCGCCGTGGACATGATCATCAGCAAGAGCCGCACCAAGGCCTGCGCTTCGATCAACGTGTCCGGCGACTTCTACTCCGCGCTGGACGAGAAGGTCCGCGAGCTGATCGCCGGCGCCGAGGCGCGGGCGGAGGCGAACAACCGCCGCACCCTGCGTCCGCAGGACCTGTGATCCCCGAGGGGCTCGCGGTCGCACCGGCCGCGGACCCCTCTTCGGATTCGTTCGAAGGAGCCGCTCCTCGCCAGCAGGTGAGGGGCGGCTCCTCGCCGTCATGAGGGAATCGCGCGTCCGCCTCGCGCGGATCTCGAGCGGGCCGCGGGGGCGCGGCTCAGCGCTTGCGTACCTTCGCGTCGAAGGGGCGCAGGTACAGCGGGCGGAGCGTCTCCGGTCCGAGCTCGGCGCCGGCGGCCAGCCGGAGCAGCGCGAGGTCCAGGAGGTCCGTCGCCCGCGCGCGCGCGTGGGCGCGGACCTCGCGGCCGTCGACCGCGGCCTCGCCGATGGCTCGCAGCGCGGCCTCGTCGGGCATGAGCACGGGGACGTCGGTGAGGAGGGTGGCGGCCTCCTCGGGGGACACGCACGCAGGCGCGGACGTCGCGACCACGTCCCCGCCGCGGCGCTCGTACGCGGCGACGTAGAGATGGCCGCCGAAGGCGTTGCGGAGCACCGCGCCGCGCTCCCCGTCCGCCAGCCCGTCGAGGGCGACGGCGTCGAACGAGGGCAGCCCGAGGACCTCGGCGCCCGCGCCGCGCATGAGGCCGAGCGCCGTCGCGGCTCCGACCCGCAGGCCGGTGTAGCTCCCCGGGCCGACGCCGGCGACGACGAGGTCGAGGAGCTCCGGCGTGGCGCCCACCTGCTCCACGAGCGCGCCGAGGGAGCCGAGGAGGTCGCTCGCGTGACGCCGGTCCTCCTCGAGGGTCTCCGCGGCGCGCTCGCCGCGGGGCCCGCGCGCCGCGATGGAGGCCGGGCGGGTCGAGGTCTCCAGCGCCACCACGAGGCGGGCGTCCCGCCACGACCTCGCGTGGGTGGGGGCGTGGGCGGGAGCGGCCGCGTGGTCCGGCCCGGTCATGCGCCTGCGATCTCCGCGGCCAGCGCCTCGGAGAGGCGGACGGCCATCTGCTCGATCCGCCGCTCGTCCGGGCCCTCGATCATGATCCGCGCCTTGGGCTCGGTCCCCGAGTACCGCACGTTGACGCGGCCGTCCGCGCCCAGCTCCTCCTCGTAGCGGCGCCGCAGGGCCTGGAACTCGGTGAGGGTCTCCAGGTCGGGCTTGGATGCCACGGCGAGCCCCAGCAGGACCTGGGGGAAGGGCACGAAGGGAGCGGCGAGGGCGGAGAGGGGCTGCCCCTCGCGAGCGGCGACCCCGAGGACGTGCAGGGCGGTCAGGAGCCCGTCCCCGATGAAGCCGTTCTCCGAGCCGAAGATGATGTGACCGGACTTCTCGCCGCCCAGGCGGAGGCCCTCGTTGCGCAGCCCCTCGACGACCTGACGGTCGCCCACGCCCACCTCGAAGACGCCGACGCCGCAGGGCTCGAGGGCCTTGTGGAGGCCCCGGTTGCTCATCACCGTGGCCACGATCCGCGGGTCGGACCAGAGGCCGCGCGCGGCGGCGTCCCGCCCGATGATCGTCATGATCGCGTCGCCGTCCACGAGCTCGCCGCGCTCGTCCACCAGCAGGCACCGGTCGGCGTCGCCGTCGAGGGCCACGCCGAGGGAGGCGCCCGACTCCCGCACGTGGGCCTGGAGGGACTCCGGGTGGGTCGAGCCACAGCCGGCGTTGATGTTGGCGCCGTCGGGTGCGCAGTGCAGGGCCGTGACGCTCGCGCCGAGGCGCGACAGCACGTCGGGACCGACCTGGCTCGCCGCCCCGTTGGCGCAGTCGATCACGATGTCGATCCCCTGCAGGTCGAGGGGGTCCCCCTCGGCGCTGAGCCGGACCAGGTGATCGCCGTAGGCGGCGCGGAGCTCCGCGTCCTCCTCCAGCGGGACGCCACCGTCCTCGCCGGAGGGGTCCACCCGCTCGAGCTCGTCGCGCAGCCGGACCTCGATCTCCGCCTGCTGCGCGTCGGTCAGCTTGCTTCCGCCGCCGGCGAAGAGCTTGATCCCGTTGTCCTCGGCCGGGTTGTGGGAGGCGCTGATCATGGCGCCGAGGGCGACGGGGCGCTCCCCGGTCAGCCAGGCGAGGCCGGGGGTGGGGAGGAGGCCCGCGGTCGTGGCGCGGATCCCCGACTGGGCGAGGCCGCGAGCGAGGGCCCGCTGCAGGGGGTCGGCCGAGGCGCGCCCGTCGTGTGCGATCAGGGCCGCTCCCTCGGCGCCGCTGGAGTCGCGCGCGAGCACGGCCCCTGCCGCGCGGCCGAGGGCCTCCACGGCCTGGAGGGAGAGCCAGCCCTCGAGGGCGCGGCCGCGGATGCCGTCGGTCCCGAAGATCGGGCCTGCACTACTCGTCGTCATCGTTCTTGGTTCGCACGAGTGCGATGGAGCGGGTGGACTCGTCCACCGTCAGCCGCAGCGAGGCGGCGGGGTCGGACTTGGCTTCGTCGAAGAAGGGGCCCAGGCGCTCTCGCCAGAGCGGGTCGACGGTGTCGACCTCCACGGGGGCGCGGCTGCCGGGCTCCCGCAGGGCCCGGTCGACGTCCACGAAGACGCGCGCGTTCTCGCGCACGAACTGGAGGACCTCCTGAAGCATCTGGGTCCGGGTCGCCTCGGGGAGGCCCTCCGGGAAGAGGCCTCGCTCGAGGACCTGGACCTTCACGAGGTCGGTGGGGGGCTCGAAGGGTCGGGCGCCGTCCAGGCGAGCGGCGTCGAAGGACACCAGCGCGACCTCCATCTCGATGGTGGTGATGAGCTTCTCCTTCGGGGCGAGGCGCCCGCGGAGGAAGAGCTCCCCGTCGATCTCGATCTCCGGCATCCGGGCGCGGTCGACGCGGACCCGCTCCACGAAGCCGCGGCCCGTCTGGCCCGAGAGGTCGATGGCCTCGAAGGCGAGCAGGGACGGGTCCGCCGCGATGGAGTCCACCACCTCGGTGGGGCCCCGCAGCTCGATCCGGGAGGGGTTGAACTCGAGGGTGCCGGGGAGGAGGTCGGAGGAGGGGGGCAGGGTCAGGAGCGCGAACTCCCCGCGGGCGGCGGCCTCGGGGTCGGCGGCGAGGGCCGCGACCGAGGGCTCGACCCGGGCGTTCGCGTACTGCTCGACCTCCACCACGAGGGCCTCGGGGGAGACGAAGCGGACGTCCAGCTCGTTCTGGACGCGGCCGAGGCCCCAGGCGAGGTCGGACGGCTCCACCTGGCGCTCGTTCCCGACCCAGCTTTCCTCCACGATGAGCACGCCGCCGAGCCCGCCCCGGACCATCGCGAGGCCAGCCTCAGGGGCCTCGCAGCGGACCTCGATCCGGTCGCCGTCGGCCGGGCTGGCGAGGTGGAGCCCGGCGCTGGGGAGGACGATCGTCAGGGTCCCGCGGGAGGGGATCGTGTTCGCGTCCGCGCCAGCCTCGACCCGCACCTCCACGGTGAAGGTCTCCTCGCTCATCACCGCGCGGCCGGCGAGGGTGAAGATGCCCATGGCCAGCGCCAGGGAGGTGAGCTTGCCGCCAGGGTTGGAGAAGACGAGGCCCGCGATCCGGGAGAGGAGCGGGGGCCGCTCCGCGCGGCTGGGGGCCGCGAGCTCGTCGCCGCCGAGCCGCGCGCGCAGCACGTCCGCGAGCTCGTCCCGCAGCACCCGGCGCTCCATGGTCCCGCCCTGGAAGACGGAGATCAGCCCCGTCTCCTCGGAGACGGCGACGACCACCGCGTCCGTCTCCTCGGTCAGCCCGAGCGCCGCGCGGTGCCGGGTGCCGACCGAGCTGGCGAGCTGGTCGTTCTCCGACAGCGGCAGGATCGCCATGGCGCACAGGACCCGGTCGTCGCGGAGGATGACCGCGCCGTCGTGCAGGGCGCCGCCGGTGTGGAAGATGCTGTCCAGCAGGTCCCGCTGGACGTTGCCGTCGATCTTCACCGCGTTGGTGGTGTAGAGCTCGAGCGAGGACTGACGCTCGAAGGCGATGAGGGCACCCTGCTTGCGCTTCGCCATGGCGATGCAGGCCTCGGCCACCTCGTCGACGGCGTCGTAGGAGCGCCGGCCGAGCACCCGGCGGAGGAGGGGGTTCTCGCCGATGCTGACGATGCCGCGGCGGAGCTCGGGCTGGAACACCACCGCCAGGATCACGATCGCGAAGCCGGTCACGCTGTTGACGATGACCTCGAGCTCCACGAGACCGGCGGACTGCGCGATGGTCAGCAGGACCCCGTACAGGACGAAGTACGCCACCGCCGCGCCGCGGATCATGCGGCTGCTCCTCGCCGAGGTGAGGAAGAACAGGAACAGGTGGATCCCGGACGCCAGGATGAGGACCTGGACGATGGTCTTGGGATCGGGAGGCATCGGGTGCGTTGGGGCGGGGTCCTTCCTGCGTCCCGCGGCCCCAAGACTATCGTCCGCGAGGGGCTCGGGCACGCGAACGATCCGGGCACGGGCGTCGTGATCGGCGGGCGCCGACCAGGTTCATCGGCGTTCCCGGGGCGCGAGGTGAAGCGGCGTTCACGGGGGCGGTGGGAGGGGGCGCCCCGGCGCCCGGCGCGGCCTCAGGGGGTCCCGGGGGCGCGGGCGATCGCCGCGGCCACCAGGGCAGCCTCACGCATCACGGCCACGTCGTGCACCCGGAGCACGTCGACCCCGCCGCCGGCCACGGCGAGGGCGATCGCCGCGGCGGTGCCGCCGACGCGGTCCCGGTCCATGGCCCGCGCGCTCCGCCACTCGGCCTGGCGCTCGGCGCCGGTGATGTGGCCGATGAACGACTTCCTGGAGACGCCGAGCAGCAGCGGCGCCCCGAGGGCTCGCAGGCGGGGGAGCCCGCGGAGCAGGGCCAGGTTGTGGTCGAGGCGCTTGCCGAAGCCGATCCCGGGGTCCACCACGAGCCGGTCCCTGGGGATCCCCGCGGCCTCCGCGGCCAGGAGGCGCTCCTCGAGGCAGGCGCGGACCTCCTCCAGCGGGTCGCCGTAGGCGGGCGCCTCCTGCATGGCGTCGGGCGTGCCCTGCCGGTGCATGAGCACCAGGAAGAGGTCCACCCCGTCGCGCAGGGCCGCGACGGTGGGGAGCATCTCCGGGTCGGCGAGCCCGCCGCTGACGTCGTTCACCACGGTCGCGCCCGCGGCGACCGCGGCGCGCGCGACCGCCGCCTTGGTGGTGTCCACCGAGACGGGCGTGTCGCACCGGGCGCGCAGGCCCTCGATCACCGGGAGGATGCGCCGGAGCTCCTCCTCGGCGTCCACCGGAGCGGCGCCCGGACGCGTGGACTCGCCGCCGATGTCCAGGACGTCCGCGCCCTCCTCCACGAGGGCGAGGCCGTGCTCCACGGCCCGCTCGGGGTCGAGGTAACGGCCCCCGTCGGAGAAGCTGTCCGGCGTGACGTTGACCACGCCCATGAGGGACGCCGGCCGGCGCCCGTCATGGAAGCCGAGCGCCGGCTCGTGGGGCCACGGCGGCAGCTCCACCGGCTCTCGGTCGTCGCTCACGGGGAAGTGCAGGGTGGGCCGCTCGGGCTGGTTCCGTCGGGCTGGTTCCGTCGGGTTGGGCCCGCCAGGCGTCACCCGTCAGGCCTGGCCTCTCAAGCGGGGGAGAGGCCGGGCAACGAGCCACCGTCCCCGTCGATGTCGAGCTCGGGGGCCGGGACCGCGGGGCCGCTGCTCGGCCGGGCCGCGCGGCGCTCCTCGCGGATCTCCTCCGCGGTCTTCTCGCGGAGGCTCTCGGGGGCCTCGCCGTCGATCAGCTTGGAGATCTCCTCGCGGTCGAGGGTCTCGTACAGCAGCAGGCCCTGGGTGAGGCGCTCCATGGCGTCGCGGCTCTCACCGACCAGCTTCTGGGCCAGCTCGTAGGCCTCGCGCATGATGCGCTTGATCTCCTCGTCGATCTCGCGGGCGGTCTCCTCGGAGTGCCACTTGCCGCTCATGAGCTCGGTGCCGAGGAAGTCCGACCCCTGCCGCTCGGCGAAGTTGATCGGCCCGACCTTCTCGCTCATGCCGAGCTCGGTCACCATGGCGCGGGCGAGCTCCGTCGCGCGCCGGATGTCGTCCGAGGCTCCGGCGGAGATGTCCCCGCAGAAGATCTCCTCGGCGACCCGTCCGCCGTAGAGCATCGCGAGCTGCCCGAGCAGGCGGCGGCGCTGGGTGTGGTAGCTCTCCTTCTCCGGGAGCATCATGGTCGCGCCGAGGGCGCGGCCGCGCGGCACGATCGTGACCTTGTGGGGCACGTCGATCTGGTCCTCCAGCTTGGCCGCCACGATCGTGTGGCCGGCCTCGTGATAGGCGGTGATCTCGAGGTCCTCCTTCTCGACGTTCCGGGCGATCTTCTGGCGCCCGTAGCGGACCTTCGCCGCCGCCTCCTCGAGGTGGGGCATCTCGATCTCGTCCTTCTTGTCGAGGACGGCCATGATCGCCGCCTCGTTCACGATGGCGGCGAGGTCGGCCCCGGAGTAGCCGGGCGTGGCGCGGGCGAGGTCGATGACCTCGATGCCCTTCGCCACCCGCACCTTCTTGAGGTGGACGCCGAGGATGGCCTCGCGGCCCTCGAGGTCGGGCAGGTCGATCGTGACCTCGCGGTCGAAGCGACCGGGGCGCAGCAGCGCCGGGTCGAGCACGTCGGGGCGGTTCGTCGCAGCGACGACGATGATTCCCTCGTCGGTGCTGAACCCGT
>JASFWR010000192.1:0-7274 GCA_050049155.1 Planctomycetota bacterium
CGATGGGTCGGGGCTCAGGGCTGCTTCTCCAAGCTCAGGGCTGCTTCTCCAAGCTCAGGGCTGCTTCTCCCGAACCACGACCTCGATGGAGCCGTTCCCGGTCCGCAGCACCGACCGCTCGCCCCCCCCGCCCACGGCGAGGATGGCGGTCTCCCCCTTCTCCCGAGTCCCCTCGTGGCCGCGGAAGCGGACACGGCCCACGCCCGTCGACGCCTCGACGACCCCGGACCAGTCCGCGGCCACGCTGAGCTCGATGCTGCCGTTGCCGGTGCGCAGCTGGAGCGCGCCGGCGGCCCCGCCGGCGAGCGAGACCTCGTGGCTCCCGTTGGAGGACTCGAGGTCCAGGGCGCCGGCGTGGTCCACGACCTGGACCGGGCCGTTGAAGGTGGCGCCCACGACCTCCCCGGAGGTGCGCACGAGCTCGATCGAGCCGTTCCCGGTGGTGAGCCGCGCGCCCCCGGCGCACCCCTCCAGCAGGACGCGCCCGTTGCCGGTCTCCCCCACGACGGGGCCCGCCGCCCCGCGCACCTCCAGGGAGCCGTTGCCGGCCCGCAGGCGGACGCCGTCGAGCGCGGGCACGAGGACCAGCAGGCTCACCCGCTCGTTCCCCCTGCGCGCGCCGGGCCAGTCCGCCTCCACGGCGACGCCCTCCGCGCCCCGGTCGATGGACACCTCGACCCGCTCGAGCCGCGCGCGCGCGAGCTCCTCGGTCGCGGCCTGGACGTGCACGAGCGCGCGCACCTCCAGCCCGGTCACGCTCGGGTCCTCGTGCACGCCGATGCTCCCGTTGTCCGTGGCCACCTGCAGGGACACCGGACCCGACCCGTCCAGCGGCTTGGTCAGGACGCGAGTCTCCTCGAGCTCGAAGTCGAGCGAGGCACACGAGGCGGTGAGAAGCAGTACGGCGGCGGGGAGGAGGCGCATGGGGCGGTCGGCGGTGAGGGGCGTCGGTTCGTGCGGGGCCCCGGGGAGGGCCCGCGCGGCGTGGGGCGCATTATGATCCTCCCGCCGAGCCCGCCCGTGTCGAGGGCGATTCCATGGACGAAGATCGAGACGCCTGTATCGGCCCCACCGAGACCACCGCGCGGATCCGAGCGCTACTCGACGGGGCCGGGGTGGACTACCGCTACGTGGAGCACGGCCCCACGCGCACGAGCGAGGAGTCCGCCGCCGCCCGCGGCGAGCGGCTCGAGGTGGGCGGCAAGTCGATCGTGCTGCGCGTGGGAGACACCTTCCGCGTCTGCGTCCTCTCGGCGGCCCGCCAGCTCAACTCCAACCGGGTGCGCCGCCGCTTCGGCGAGAACCGCGCCCGCTTCGCGACGCGCGAGGAGCTCCTCGAGCTCACGGGCCTCGTCCCTGGCTGCGTCCCGCCGTTCGGGCCCCCGATCCTCACGCCCCCCAACTGCCTCGACGAGGCGTTCCTCGAGAACGACCGCATCGCCTTCAACGCAGGCTCCCTCACCTGCTCCATCGTGATGCCCCTCGAGCCCTACCTCGAGCTGGCGCAGCCCGAGGTCTTCTCGTTCTCCAAGCCGGCCGCGGGGTGAGGTCAGGCGTCCGGCGCCGGGACCGCGACCTCGGTCCCCGGGCCGGGGTCCGCGTCGAGCGCCTCCTGGAGGGCGCGGTGGAGCCGCTCCGTCTCCGCGTCGGCGTTCCGCCACCAGTCCACGGTCCAGACCCTGAGCAGGCTCCAGCCCAGCCCGGAGAGGACCAGGGGGCGCAGCCGATCTCGATCGCGCGCCGTGGCGGCGCGCGCGTAGTTGTCGCCGTCGGTCTCGATCCCCGCCAGGAAGCGCCCGGACCGCGCGGGGTGGCGGACCGCCAGGTCCACCCGAACGCTGGACGCCCCCACCCCCGTCACGACGTCCCAGCCGCGCTCCCGGAGGCGCTCCGCCACCCGCTCCACGAGCCCGTCCGCGGCCTCGCTCTGGGGGGCGGGCCCCACCACGGCGGCGCCCTCGCCCCGCTCGGCGTGGCGGAGGAACGCCTGCAGGTCCCGTACCGCCCGGGCGCCGGTGCGCGCGAGGTCGATCTGATCGGGGCGGATCGAGGTGAAGACCACCACCTGCTCCCGCGCGCGCGTCACCGCCACGTTCAACCGGCGCTCCCCGCCCTCCTTGTTGAGCGGCCCGAAGTTCATGGAGACCCGCCCCCGCTCGTCGGGCCCGTAGCCCACCGAGAACACGATCACGTCCCGCTCGTCGCCCTGGACGTTCTCCAGGTTCTTCACGAAGACCGGCTCGTCCGCGGCCTCGTCGAAGAAGCGCTCCAGCTCGGGGTGCTCCCGCACGGCGGCGTCGAAGAGGTCGAGGACCAGGGTCTGCTGCGCCTGGCTGAAGGTGACCACCCCGATCGAGCGGCGCTGCTCGTCGGCGTCCCGGAGGCGGCGCACCACCTCCGCCACCACGGCGCGGGCCTCGACGGCGTTGGTCCGGGTGCGCCCCTTGTCGTACACGCCGTCCGGCACGTACCTCGAGGACACGCCGAGCCCCTCCGAGGAGTTGGACGGGAAGGTGAGCAGGCCGCGGTCGTAGTAGCGCTCGTTGCTGAAGGCGATGAGGCTCTCGTGCCGGCTGCGGTAGTGCCACGCGAGCCGCTGGGTCGGGACCCGGGCGCCGATGCACTCCTCGAGGATGCTCTCGAGGTCCTGGATCTCGTCCTCCTCCACCGCCTCGTCCTCACTGCGGCTGAAGAAGCTCGTGGGCGGCAGCTGCTTGGGGTCCCCCACGATCACCGCCTGCTTCCCGCGCGCGATGGCGCCGATCCCGTCCCACACGGGGATCTGGGAGGCCTCGTCGAAGACCACGAGGTCGAACCGGGGGTGGTCCGCCTCCAGGTACTGCGCCACGGACATCGGGCTCATGAGGAAGCACGGCTTCAGGTCCATCGCCAAGTCGCCCAGCTCGGACAGCAGCCGACGGATGGCGAGGTGCCGGGTCTTCTTCGTGATCTCCCGCTGCAGCAGGCCGAGGGCGGTGCCGCGGTTCTTCTCGCGCAGGGTCGCCGGCTGGGGGCGCTTCGCGCCGACGCGCTGCCGGACCTCCTCGCGCGCGGCCTCCAGCCGCTCCTCGTCGAGGGCCACGAACCGATCCACGGCGCGGCCGTGGTCCGCGCCGTCGAAGGCCTTCAGGGCGGGATCTGCTGAGATCTCGTGCAGGGTCCAGGCGCGCGCGTAGGCCCGGTCGAACGCCGCGCGGACCTCGCCCCCGGCGGTCCGCCCCTGCTCGAGCGCGGCCACCATGTCCTCACGGCCCGCCTCGATCGCCGCGGCGCGGAGGGTCTGCCAGCGGGTCCAGCCGCGGAGGTCCGACCAGCGGTCCGTCCAGCGCAGCGTGAGGGCCTGCAGGTCCGCCACGTCGGCGACGCTCCACGTCTCCGGGGTCCCCGGGAGCGGCTCGGCCGCGGCGACGGCCGCCTCCCAGGCACCGGCCAGCGCGGCGGCCCCGGGCTCGAGGTCCGCCAGCGCGGCCGCGAGGGGCCCGTCCTCCGCGGCGAGGTCGGGCCGCCAGGCCCCGAGCAGCGCGGCGGCCGCGCCCTCCACCCCGACGCCCAGCTCTGGGGCGACGGTGGCGAGGGCCTCGGCGAGGGCGCGCACGCGCGCGAGGTGATCACCGCAGGCCTCCAGGTCTGCGGGGGCCGCCGACCAGCCGGCCCCGAGGGCCACGCGGTCGAGCGACGCCGCGGCGGCGAGCTCACCCTCGAGCGCCGCCGCGCGCTGCACCTCGTCGAGGGCGCGGAGGGCGTCCGCGTTCCGCACCGACCCGGGGTCGCGGGCGATCCCGCGGAAGGCGTCGCGCAGGGCCCGCCGTCCACGCCAGCGCGTGAGGAGCCCGAACAGCCCGCTCGCCAGGGTGTCGCGCCGCGCCCGCTCGAGGGCGTCGAGGTCCAGGGTCGAGGGCGCCGCGCGGTAGGCCTCCTCGAAGCGGGCCCGCAGGGCGGCGAGCTCCGTCGCGCTCCCCAGCAGCGCCGCGGCGCGCTCCAGGACCGCGCCGCCTCCGAGCACGCGCGGCCCCTCGGGCCCGAGGTCCGGCGCCCCCATGGCGGCCCGCCCCACGGCGACCAGCTGAACCCATCCGGGGCCAGTGGTCGGCGACGGGAGGCCGAGAAGCTCGAGGGCCCGTCGCGCCGCGTGGAGGAACTCCGCCGCCGCGGCGTCGAAGGCCACGAGGGCCGCGCGCGTCTCGTCCTCCAGGATCGGGGAGTACTCCGTGCGCCCGACGAGCAAGAGCGGGTGGTCGGGGCCGACGAGCTGCTCCTCCGCCACGGGGTCGAGGTCGTCGAGGGCGCGCCGCCAGCGCTCGAGCTCTCCGGCCTCCACCCGCGTCGGGTCCCCCAGCGCGAGGTCCAGCGCCTCGGCGCCGGGCGGGAGCGGCTGGCCGCGGAGGGCCGCGTCCCCGTGGCCGGCGATGACGCCGTGGATCGACTCCCCCGAGCGACGCTCCCGGTGGAGGGCGTCCACGTGACCGTTCAGCCGCCGGCGCGCCGCGTCGACGTCGTCCGTCACCTCCTCCCAGCGGCGTCGCCGCGCGCCCCGCACCCGCCCCTCCTCGAGGGACTCCTTGAACTGCTCGAGCACGCCCTTCTTGTTGGCCTTGTTCGAGTGCAGCTCGAGGCACGCCGGCCCGAGCCCGAGGCCCCGCAGGCGGCGGTGCACCACGTCGAGGGCCGCCATCTTCTCGGACACGAACAGCACTCGCTGCCCGCCGGCGATGGCGTGGGCGATCAGGTTGGTGATGGTCTGCGACTTGCCCGTCCCCGGCGGCCCCTCGAGGACCATCGTCCTCCCCCGTGCCGCCGAGAGGATCGCGCTCAGCTGGGTGGAGTCGTAGGAGAGGGGCGCGAACACCTGGCGCGCCCCGATCCGCGCGTCGAGCTCCGCCGGGTCCGCGGCGTCGCTCGCCTCCTCGAACGGCTCGCGCGGCCGGTCGAGCAGGTGCGCCACGAGAGCGTTCTCCCGGAGCACGTCCGCCCGGTCCCGGAGGTCCCGCCAGAGCAGGTACTTCGAGAAGGAGTAGAGCCCCACCTGGCCCTCCTCCGTGACCTCCCAGCCGTCCTCGTCCTTGACGGCGTCCCTGACGATCCGGAGCACGAGGGCCACGTCGACGCCGTTGTCGTCCTCCGGCAGCGGGTCGAGGCCCGTGATGTCGATGTCGTGGTCGCGACGGAGGTACTCGAGCAGCGTCACGTTGATCCGCGTCTCGTCGCCGCCCTTCACCAGGGAGTAGCCGCCCCGGCCCGACCGACGCTTCATCTCCAGGGGCACGAGCAGCAGCGGGGCCCGGCGCGCGCGGGTCGCCTGCCGCGTCTCGCGGAAGGTGAGGAACCCGATGGCGAGGTACAGGCTGTTGGCGCCCCCCTCCTCGCGCGCCGTCCGGGCCTCCCGGTACACGTTGGTGAGGCGGGCCTCCAGCTCCGGCCCTTCGAGGTGCGAGCGCAGCTGACCCTCGGCGACGCCCGCCGTCAGGAGCGCGTCGAGGCTCCGCACCGCCTCCCCGTCGGGGTCCCCCTTCCCGGCCAGCTCGGAGGGGCGCTCGAGCACCGTGAAGGTCCGACCGTCCGCGAGGCGATCCTCGACGGCGTCGAGCTTGCCGCCGAGCAGCGGCACCACCCGCTTGCTCCGGCTGGACGAGTTCAGCAGCCGGTTCCGCATCGTGAGGTCGAGCAGCTGCCGGAGCCAGCGGTCCAGCCGCGTCTGCGGCGTGTCCTCCGCCTCCCGGCGAAGCCGGTCGGCCTCGAGGTAGGCCCGGAGGTCCGCCTCCAGGTCCCGGTCCGGCCGGGCGGCCTCCGCGGAGCTGGGCGCCAGCCCTTCAGCGCCCGAGCCCTCAGCGCCACGGCCCGCGCCCCCCTCCGCGAAGGTGGGCAGCGGGAGCATGCCCCCGCGGCGGGCCCGGGCCACGTCGACGGCGAGCTGGAAGGCGTCGCGGTCCATGAGCTCGCGCTCCGCCGCCTCCCGAGCCCCCGCGAAGTCCGGGGAGGGGCGCTGGCAGGCGCACGTCGGGTCGAAGACGCACACCTCGGCGAGCTCGACGCGCTTGGAGAGCCGCAGCGGCTCCTCCACCAGCGGGTTCGAGAACGTCCGCTCCACGAGCCAGACGCCGACGAAGGCGTGCCCGCGCGTGAGCACGAGGACCGGGTGGAGCCCCGCCTGCTCGAGGGCCGCCGCGGCCAGGAGGGCGACGTCCAGGCAGGTGGCGAGGCGGGACGAGGCGATGGCCGCCGGGAAGCGCACGCGCTGGCCGTCGCTCTCGAAGCTCGCCGGCGGGTTGGCGTAGCTCACCTGCGCGTCGAGGAGCGCGCCGTAGACCGCCTCGACCATGTGGAGCGCGTGCAGCGGGTCCTTCGACTGGTACCCGCTGAGGGCCGTCTCGTGCCCCGCCTGCTCCAGCCGGCGCGCGGCGGAGGAGAGCAGCGTGGCGACGAAGGGGGCGTTGGGGAGCACGAAGGCCGCCAGGATCTCGGGCAGGGCCGAGGTCCCCGGCCACGAGTCGGCGGGATGGAGCTCCCACCGGCCGCGCGCGGACCCGAGCTCGAGCTCGTCCTCGGAGTGCACCCGGGCGACGACCGCCCCGTCCGCGCGCTCGGTGAGGCGCGCGAGCAGCGAGGGCTCGTAACGCAGCTGCCCGTCGAGGCGGTCGGGGCCGAGCTCCAGGGCCTCGCCCGGCGGCAGGGTCGGCAGATCCACGGTGACGCCCTCGAGGAACGCGGGGTCGGCCTCCAGGGTCAGCCGGGCGCCGGTGATCGGATCGTCCGAGACGTTGCGCACGCTGATCGCGTGCACCGGCGCCCGCCGGCCGCGGAGCATGGCGAGGTGCACCCGCGGGAGGACCTGGAGGCCGACCTCGACCCTCGGCGCCAGCGGCGTCGCCGACGCGGCTGCGCCCTCCACGGCCGACTCCAGGTCCGCGGCCAGCACCGGCGCCGTCCCTGTGTCCGCCGGCCTCGAGACCTCGATGACGGCCTCGCCGAGCCGGGCGAGGTCCGCCTCGACCTCCGCGAGGCGGCGCTCGATCGCTGCGGCGTCCACCCCCGGCTCCCCCTCGGCCCCGAGGAGCAGGTCCCGCGCCTCCTCGAGCCGGGCCCGCTGGACCTCCGGGCGGCGAGCCGTGGCGGCGCGCTCCGCGAGGCGGGCCGCGGCGTTGAGGCGCCAGGCGGTCGGGAACCGGGCCTCCAGCTCCTCCATGAAGGCCGCCAGGGACCCGAGGATCTCCTCCGGGAGACCGGCAGCGACGAGCTCGCCGTGGGTCCGCCGGGCGAGGTCGGCCCGCGCGCGGGCG
>JASFWR010000193.1:0-7269 GCA_050049155.1 Planctomycetota bacterium
GCCGCCTCGGCCGCGGCGCGGGCGCGGGGGAGCTCCTCGCGGCCCTCGTCGCCGTGGCCGTCGGCGGCCATGCTCCAGCTGCGGTTGAGGAGCCGCTCGCAGGTGGCGAAGTGGCTCCACACCGAGGCGTAGGCGTCGAAGCCGACGGAGGCCGCGAACTCGTCGCTCTGGCTCCCGAGCTCGAAGAGCAGGCCGCCGCGGAGGTCGTCGATCTCCCGGATGAGGTCGGCGTCGGCGGGGCGGGCCTCGTCGAGGCGGGTCACGGCGTCACGGACGGCCTCCAGCTGCTGGCGGACCCCGGCGACGCTCTCCCTGGTGCCCTCGCCCTGGGCGTCGCCGGAGCGGCGCGAGAGCACCGCGCCCGCGACCAGGGCGGCGAGGCCGCCGAGGAGCAGCGTCCAGGCCATGGGCTCGGTGGAGCCGAGCGACCCGGCGTCCGCGCCCTCCGCGAGCATGGCCTCCCCCGCCGCGGACTTGGTGGGGGAGTGGAAGCCGGCGGCGCCGATGGTGGCGACGACGAACCCGACGAGGACGAGCGCTTGGGTGATCTTCTGCTGCATGGCGTCTCCGGGGCTCAGAGGGACTGGGCGACCTTGACGACCGCGTTGGTGATGTTCACGAGGGCGTCCCCCACGATCAGGCCGGCGGCCAGGGGCACGCCCTTGTCCTCCACGAAGCGGGGCCCCCTGGTGCGGGTGATCAGGATGCTGATGAGCCCGCCGAGGCCGAACACGATCATGTACTTGAAGGGCAGGTACAGGGACAGGCCGATCATCACGCCCATGCCCGGGGAGACGAGCAGGGAGACCACGAGCCCGAGCAG
This sequence comes from Planctomycetota bacterium, assembly GCA_050049155.1. Taxonomy (GTDB): domain Bacteria; phylum Planctomycetota; class UBA1135; order UBA1135; genus Saltatorellus. The sequence goes on from JASFWR010000193.1 coordinate 824, forward strand.
GGCGCCGGTGAGGTACTTGCCCAGGGGGATGTCACCGGCCTGGACGATGTCGATGGCGGCCTGGAGCGCGCCCGCCTGGGGCGCCCCGAGGAGCGGGACCCCCGCGGCCAGCTGCTCGGCGCTGCCGCCGTTGGCCGCGTAGGCCGCCTGGGCCTCGGGGCCTGCGGCCACGGCCCGGTCCCACATGATCTGGGCCTGCTCCGGGCCGAAGGCGTAGGCGTCCCACAGGACGAAGACCACGAGGAGCGAGACGCCCGGGCCGATCCAGCAGGTGGCGATCTGCGCGATCTGCTGCTTCAGCGGCCGGCCGCCCACCAGGTAGCCGGTCTTCAGGTCCGCCATCATGTCGGCGCACATGGACGTCGCGACGCACACGGCGGCGCCGAGGGTCACCGCCGGGACGATGGAGCTGACCTCGCCGGGGCCCAGGATGCCCATGAGGATCGCGATGGCGATGAGCGACAGGCCCGAGAGCGGGGACCAGTCGGTCCGGCCGGTGGTCTGGGCCACCACGAGGCTCGCGAGCCAGAGCCACGCGATGCCGGCCACGGTGACCATGGCCGCCTCGACCCAGCTCACGGCGTCGCCGCCCGAGAGCTTGGCGGCGGCGAAGAAGAGCGCGCCCCCGATGAGGGTGCCCGTGCCCACCACGTTCATGGAGACCTCCTCCCGGCGCCCGCCGGCCTCGTCCCCGCCGCCGCGCAGGCTCGCCAGCGCCGCCTTGAGGGCCGGCAGCGCGATCATGATCCCGGCCACGGCGCCGCCGAGGATCATGCCGATGCCCACCTTGTTGGCGGTGAAGTTGCGGAAGCCGTTGGCGAGGGCGTCGGCGGCCTCGTAGTCCTTGCCGAAGACGTCGAAGCCCGCGAAGCGGGGCTCGACCCAGCCGAGCCAGACGCAGGCGGGGATGAGGACCCAGAAGTTCAGCAGCGTCCCGTACAGGATCGCGAGGCCGGGGCGGCCGGCGATGAAGCCTGCGCCCAGGGAGAGCAGGCTCGCGGCGAAGACCAGCCGGACGCCCGCGGGCAGGCCGAGCAGCTCGCCCACGTGGAACGAGTCCGAGATGATCGAGCCCGACCCGTTCCAGTCGAGGGTGAGGCCGGTGAAGACGGCCGCCACCACGATGCCCACGGTCAGCAGTCGGGCCTTCTCGATGCCCGCGCCCGGCGAGCGGAGGATCGTCCCCACCGCGATGGCGGAGGGGAAGCGCAGGCGCTCGAGGTCGATGATCTGGCGGCGCAGGGGGATGATCATCACCACGCCGAGGAGCGAGCCCGCGATCCCGGCCATCACCACCGCGGTCCAGTCCACCCCGTCGCTCAGGCGCGCGCCGTTGCGCTCCAGGAGGAACAGCACCGGGATGGTGAAGATGATCCCGGAGTTCACCGTGTTCACCGACGAGGCGATCGTCTGGAAGACGTTGACCTCGAGGATCGAGCCCTTGCGCAGGACGCCGCGCAGGATGCCGAAGCCGATGATGGCGCCGACGGTGGATCCGACGATGGTGAAGCCGATCTGCAGGCCGGCGAACACGATGCCCATGTTGAGCACGAGTCCGACGAGCACGCCGCCGATCAGCGCCTGGGGGGTGAGCTCTCGATAGGTGCCTCGAGGTGTCACGCGCTGCTCCGGGGTAGGGGGGAAGGGAGGTAGCAGAGGATGCACGATCGGGGCGCGCGGCGCACGGACGGCCTCGGGTGACTCACGCCTCGGCGCCCTCGGGGCGCCTCGCTATCCTCTGCGGGACCGCTGCGCGCGGCGCCCCCCGCCCCTTCCCGGAGCCCGACCATGCCCCCGACCACCGACGTCGCCCTCACCAGCCTCTGGCTCGCGATCCTCCTCGCGGGCCTCGCGATCTTCTTCCTCTCCTTCGTGTGCTGGATGCTGATGAAGCACCACTACAGCGACTTCGCGGCGCTGCCGGAGGAGGACGGGCTCATGGACACGCTCCGCTCGTCGGGCGCGGGCGCCGGGCAGTACCGCTTCCCCTTCTGCAGCTCCGCCGCCGAGATGCAGGACCCCGAGTTCCAGGCGCGCTACGACGCCGGCCCGAAGGGCTACCTCGTGCTCATGCCCGAGGGACCCTTCGCCATCGGCGCCGGCATGGCGAGGACGGTGCTCTTCTGCCTGGGGATCGCCTTCGCCGTGGGGTACGTGGCGACCGTCGCCTTCCCCGCCGGCGCCGCCTCCATGGAGGTCTTCCGGCTGACCGCCACGGTGACCTGGCTCACCTGCTGCGGGGCCCACGGGTGGGGCGTGATCTGGATGGGGCGGAGCTCGTCGCAGACCCTGAAGGACGTCCTCGACTCCCTCGTCTACGCCCTCGCCGTGGGGGCGATCTTCGCCTGGCAGTGGCCGGCCTGAGCGAGGCGCCGTGCCCCGGGCGTGGCGCCCGCGCGCAGGGAGCGGTACACCAGGGCCCCATGCTCCGCCTCCTCACCGTCCCCGCCGCGCTCCTCGCCTCCTCCTGCTGCACCGTCGCGCCCACCCTCCAGCCGCCGCCGCCGGACGCGGTCTTCGAGGAGGGCTCGCTCCGCACCCTGGCCACCGGGCTCGGGTTCACGGAGGGGCCGGTCTGGGTCGCCGCCGATCAGCGCCTCGTCTTCAGCGACATCCCCGGAGCGAAGCTGATGGCGTGGAGCGAGGCCGACGGGCTCACGACCTTCCGGGAGTCGCCCAACCCGAACGGCAACCTCCTCGACCTCGAGGGCCGGCTGCTCACCTGCCGGCACGGCGCCCGCGACGTGGTCCGGACCGAGGGGGACGGCTCGCTCACGGTGCTCGCCGAGAGCTGGGACGGGCGGCGCTTCAACTCACCGAACGACCTCGCCGTGGACGGCGAGGGGGACCTGTGGTTCACCGACCCCCCCTGGGGGCTCCCGCGCCAGCGCGAGGGGCGAGAGATCGAGGTGAACGGGGTGTACCGGCTGGACGTCGAGACCGGGGCGGTGACCCAGGTCTCCACCCTCCACGCGATGCCCAACGGGATCGCCTTCTCCCCGGGCGGCGACGCGCTCTACGTCACGGACACGGGTGGCCACCCGTCCCACCCCGACGACGCCATGCGCGGCGCGGAGGGGCGGGTGACCTGCTACGCGGTGGGGGACGGGGGCTCGCTCTCGGTGCGCTGGCAGGCGCCCGTGGTGAGCGACGGCATCTCCGTGGACGAGTGGGGCCGCGTGTACACGACCACGGGCCAGGGGGTCGTCGTCCTGGACCCTGCGGACGGCGGGACGGTGACGACCCTCGAGGTCCCCGAGCACCCGGCCAACTGCTGCTTCGGCGGGCCGGACGGGCGGACGCTCTTCATCACCGCGCGCACCGGCCTCTACAGCGTCCGGACCGCCGCGGCCGGCGCGCGCTGAGCGGCCGCGGGAGGGCCTCGGAGGTGCTCCGACGGGGGAGACCCCAGGGAGGGCTGCGTGATCTCCCCTCCGAGGAGGTGCGGGTCCGGAGGGGCCCCGGCGCTATGGTCGATGGCGAGGGAACGCCCCGCTCTTCGCAGCGGAGGCGCCCCGCCCTCGGCTCTGGCCTCCCCGCTTCCCGGGTCCTCCTCGAACCGCCCACTCCCCTGACCATGTCCCACCTCCGACCGTTCACCCTCCTCGCCCTCCTCGCGACCACCGGCCTCTTCAGCTGCGTCCAGATCGGCCCGCCCAACGACGCGGAGTGGTCCGGCATCGTCGACCAGGAGGACCCCAGGACCCAGCTCGTGCTCGACATGTCCGAGGGGTACTGCTCCAACGACTTCGCCGTCTGGGAGGAGCACATCGCGGAGGACGCCGAGGTGATGGTCAACGACGCCGTGCTGACCCGCGAAGAGGTGATCGCCGCGTTCTCGTCCGGGCACGACGCCTTCGAGGGCATCGCCCACGAGGACCTCAACGTCACGACCATGCTCTACAACAACGGGACCGTGTTCACGAACATGTGGTACACGTGGACCGGCAAGACGAGGGCCACGGGCGAGGCGGTCGCCATCAAGGGCTACTGCTGGATGATGTGGGAGGGCGATCAGGTCGTCGCGCTCTACAACGCCTTCGACCCCACGCGCTACAACGAGGCGCTGGCCGGCGACAGCTGAGCCGGGTCCGCGGTCAGCTTCAGCGCCCGACCGCTGTGCGCAGGAAGCGCTCGAGGCGGGGGCGGGTGGCGGGCCGGAGGAGGGCGCCCGGGCCGTTGTGGCCGCCGGCGCCCTCGATCCACTCCGCCTCTGCCGCCGCGGCGAGGGCGGAGCCCATCTCGACCGGCACGAGCTCGTCTTCCGTCGAGTGGGCGATGGCCACGGGGGCGGTCACCGCGCCGATCTTCGCGAGGTTGTCGTACTCGATGCACGGGAACCAGCGGAGCGGGATCCACGGGTACAGGCGCGCGGCCATGTCGGGGATGGAGGTGAAGGTGCTCTCCAGGACGAGCGCCGCCACCTCACGCCGCAGCGCCAGCTCGGTCGCGACGCCGCCCCCGAGGGAGCGGCCGTACGCGACGACCTGCTCGGGCGCGAAGCCCGCGGTCTCCGTCAAGTACCGGTAGGCGGCCTCCGCGTCGAGGTACGTCCCGGCCTCGCCGGGCGAGCCGGTGCTCGCGCCGAAGCCGCGGTAGTCGTAGAGCAGCACCGAGAAGCCCATGGCGACCAGGGAGCGCGCGGCGGGGACGCGGCCCACCAGGTTGCCCGCGTTCCCGTGGCTGAACACCACCGCCCCCACCGGCTCGGCGGCGGGGAGGAACCAGGCGTCCAGGGTCTCACCGTCCTCGGTCTCGAGGGCCACGCGGCGCCCCTCGACGCCGAGGGACTCGGGGGTGGCCCCGGGCGGAGGGCCTGGGAAGTACACGAGCCGCGGTTGGACGACCTGGACGGCGAGCAGGCCGAGCAGGTACAGCCCGGCCGCCCAGGCGGCCAGCTTGAGCGCCCGCCCCACGGGCCTCAGCGATCCTCGCGGCCGAGGTTGTAGCCCAGGCCGCGCAGCTTCTGCTCGAGGGCCTCGGACATGGGGACCGAGTCGGCGGGTCGCCGCAGGCGGTCGAACTGCTCGGTGACTCGCTCGACGGCGGCGGGGGCGGCGGGTGCGGCGGCCGACCCCGGGTCGAACGCCCGGTGGCTGGCGGCGCGGTCGCCGTCCTCGAAGCGAGCCCGCACGGTCACCTCGCCGTCCGCCGCGAGGCCCTGCTGCTCGTCGGGGATCAGGTAGTCCGTCCCGTCGATCCAGCCCCCGTTGCCCAGGTGAAGGAGCGTGGGGTCCTGCTGCCTCAGGGCGCGCTCCTCGGCGTCGGTCAGGTCCGCGGGGTCGAGCCCGGCGCCGCGGTCGAGGCCCGCCAGGCGCAGGAGGGTGGCGCCGAGCATGCGGTTCTCGACCCGCTCCCCGGCGCGCGCCCCCCGGGGGACGCCGGGCCCCGAGAGGATCAGGGGCACGTGGACGCTCTCGGGGAAGAGCTGCCCGCCGTGGCCCATCAGGCCGTGCTCCAGGAACTCCTCGCCGTGGTCCGAGGTCACCGCGACGAGGGTTCGGTCGAGCCGGCCCCGGGCCTCGAGCTCCTCCAGCAGCGCCGCGACGGCCAGGTCCGCGTCGCGCACCTCGGCGGCGTAGCACCGGCGGCGCCACTCGACGAAGGCCTCGATGGCCTCGGCGTCGTAGGGCTCTCCCTTGATCATCCGGTTGTAGGCGAGGGTCACCGCCCCGAGGGCCTCGGGATCGGGGGGCGGCGCAAGGCCCAGGGCCTCTGCGGAGGCGTCCGAGGGGCGGTACGGCGAGTGGGGCTCGACGAGGTGGACGTACAGGAAGAAGGGCTCGTCGGCCGGGCGCTGCTCCAGCCAGCGGGCCGCCCCGCCCAGGGGAACCTCCGCCGCGTCCCAGCTGTCCTCGGCCCCCTCCCAGGTGTCGAACCCGCGGGCGAAGCCCAGCTCCGCGTCCATGATCGGGTTGGCCACGAAGGCCCCCGTGGCCCAGCCCGCCTGCCGGAACGCCTCTGCGACGCTCGGGACATCGGGGGAGATCGACGAGCCGTCCTTCCCGATGAGCCCGTGCTCCGGCGGGAGCTCGCCCGTGAGCAGCGACGCCGTCGAGGGCCAGGTCCAGGACGAGGTCGCGAGGCAGCGCTCGAAGAGCAGCCCCCCGGCGGCGAGCCCGTCCATGGTCGGGCTCACATCGCCCTCCGCGCCGTACGCGCCGACCGCGTCGGCGCGCAGGGTGTCCACCACCACGAGGACGACGGCGTTCGGGGCCGGTGCCTCCGGCGGGCCCGGGGCGCACCCCGCGGCGGCCAGCAGCAGGACGCCGTAGCTCGAGGCTCCTCGGGGAAGGTGGGGTCGGGTCATGGCGCCGTGGGAGGTCCGCGTGGTGGCCCTCCATCGGCCATGGTAGCGAGGGAGCCGGCGCGGACCGCCATCCGTCCCGGTCCACACGGCGGCGCTTGATCGCCCCGACCCCGGCTCGAAGAATGACCTGTCGCAT
>JASFWR010000194.1:0-7231 GCA_050049155.1 Planctomycetota bacterium
GGCCCCCGCCCCGCCCCCACCCCGGGGGGGCCGTGCTGCTGCGGGGGGGCCGCCCCGCCGAGGCCGAGGGGGTCTACCGGGACGACCTCGAGCGCTGGCCGGGCAACGGCTGGTCCCTGCTGGGCCTCTCGCGAGCCCTCCGCACCCAGGGGAAGCTCGACGCCGCCGCGGAAGCCCGCGCGGAGTTCGAGGCCGCCTGGAAGGGCGCCGACCGCCCCGTGACCTCCAGCTGCCTCTGCCTGCCGGACGCTTGATCCGCCGGCTCCTCACCCTGGCGGCGGTCCTCGCCGCAGGCTGCCAGCCCCTCGTGCCTCCGCCGGTGCCCGCCGGAGAGGACCCGGGGCGCTGGCTGGAGGACGTGGAGCGCTTCGAGCGGACCCCCGTGGACGTCGAGCGGCCGGTGGTCTTCGTGGGGAGCTCCAGCATCCGCCGCTGGTCCACCCTCGCGGAGGACATGGCGCCCGTCCCGGTGCTGAACCGCGGGTACGGAGGCTCCCGGATCTTCGACACGGTGTACTGGGCCGACCGGCTCGTGGTCCCCCACGATCCCACCGTGGTCGTGGTCTTCGCGGGCACCAACGACCTCAGCGGCGACCGCCCGCGGAGCGCGGCGTGGATCACCGAACGCTTCGACGAGCTGGTGGCGCGCCTGCGAGCCCTCGGCTGCGACGCGCCGCTGGTCTACGTGGCCATCAGCCCGACGCCGAGGCGCGAGCGGCACCTGGCGCTGGTCCTTGAGACCAACGAGCGAATCCGCGAGCGCTGCGAGGCGCGGCCGGACCTCCACTTCGTGGACACGGCGAGCCAGCTCCTCGACGGGGACGGGCGCCCGGACCCGCGCTGGTTCACGGACGACCGGCTCCACCTGAACGCGAGCGGGTACGCCGCCTGGACCTCGAAGCTCCGCCCGGTGGTCCTGGAGCTCGACCGGGCGGCGCGCCGCTGAGCTCGGCTCTCCGCGGCCCCTACCGGCAGAGGGCCGCCGGGACCTCGAGCACCGCCGTGGGCGTCACGGCGTAGAGGCGGTCCTCCTCGCCGGGCGCCACCAGCTGGAGCCCGGTGAAGCCGCCGAAGGCGGGGAGCACCAGGCCCTGGGGCTTGGCCCAGAAGAGCGGGAGGCGCGCGCTGTCGGAGCGGTCGACGAGGCGCACGCCCGGGTGCACGTGGCCCGCCACGAAGGGCCCCTCTCCCCCGGGGTGGTGCCGGTAGGCGAGGCCCCCGACCACGCTCGGCTCCGCGACCGCCCGCAGGGGCAGCTGCTCGATCAGCTCCGCCGCGTGCCGGTCGTGGTTCCCTCGCACGAGCGTCACCTCCTCCGCCGGCCGGCCCTCCAGCCAGCCGGCGAACGTCCTCGCCGTGGGGCTCTCCGGCTCGACCTCGTCGTGGAAGAGGTCGCCGAGCAGCGTGATGCGCCGCGCGCCGAGCCGCCTGACGAGGGCGTCGATGCGCCCGACCTCCTGCCGGGTGGTCCCCGGCGGGATGGGCCGCCCCGCGCGCCGGAACGCGGCGGCCTTGCCCACGTGCACGTCCGCCAGCAGCAGCTCCGCCCGGTCCGGGCGGAAGGCGGCGCGCTCCGGGCAGAGCAGGAGGTCCACGCCCGCGAAGGTCACCTCGAGGTCGGTCACGCCCCCTCCCTCCTGCGCGCCCCGCGGGGTGCCGCCGCGGCGCTCCGCGCCGTCAGGCGGTCCGCCATGGTCCGCACCCGGTCCTCCCAGGACTCCGAGGAGACCCGCTCGCGGATGCGCTCCGCCCAGAGCGGGAAGCTCAGGGGGGTGAGCGAGCCCGGGCGCTCCACCCGGATCGCACGCCCCCGCAGCGCCTCAAGACCGGCGCGCAGGCGCGAGAACTCCAGCGTCCGCTCCATGACCTCCCGGCGCGCCTGCTCCAGCAGGAGGTTCTCCGGGTCGTGCTCGGAGAGCACGTCGAACACGAGGCCCGCCGAGGCCTGGAGCTGCCGCTGCCCCTTCCGGGCGCCCGGCAGCCCCTGGTGCACGAGGCCCGCCACGCGCGCGATCTCCCGGAAGTGCCGCCGCGCGAGGCCCGAGCCGTCCAGGCACGCGAGCAGGTCCTCCAGCAGGCCGTCGGGGGTCAGCAGCGCCTCCCAACCGTCGTCGTCCACGGGCAGCCGCCCGCGCGTCACCAGCTCCAGGCCCCAGTCGTTCACCGACTGGGTGACGGTCAACCGCGCGGCGCGCGTGGCGCGCCAGGCGAGGAGCGCGGCCAGCCCCTCGTGGACGAGCCGACCCTCCAGGGGGAAGAGGAAGGCGTGGTCCCCGTCGCGGGTGCGCACGCGCTCGATGAGCAGCTCCTCGGGCTCGGGGATCCGCGAGGTCCGGGCCTGGCGCTCGAAGAGCGGGACCACGGCGTCGAGCTCCGGCGCCCCGGTGGACTCCCCGGTCTCGAGGCACGACCTCACCCGGGACATGGCGCGCCGCACCGCGGCCGCGAGCTCGCTGGACAGGGGCATGCGCCCGCCGAACCAGCGCGGCACCAGGGTGGCCGGCTTGGACGCGGGCCGGACGACCGCCGCCGCGTCCTCCACCCGGATCAGCTCGAGGGCGCGGCCGGAGAAGGTGAAGGCGTCGCCGGGCCTGAGCCTGGAGACGAACACCTCCTCGATCGTCCCGAGGCGCCGGCCGTTCCGGAACCGGACCTCGAGGCTCCCGTAGCCCACGATGGTCCCGATGTTGAGGCGGTGGTCCCGGGCCACCCGGCGGGACGCACCCACCAGCCGCCCGTCCCGCGCCTCCACCACACGGGCGAAGCGTTCGTACCCCGACAGCGTCTCGCCCCCGAAGCGCGTGAAGTCCAGGGCCCAGGACCACTCGGCGTCGGTGAGGTCCCGGTAGGCGTGGGTCTCGCGCACCTCCGCCAGCAGATCGTCCGGCCGGAAGCCACCACCGACCGCGACCGTCACGATGTGCTGGGCGAGCACGTCGAGGGGGCGGCGCAGCGACGGGCGGGGCTCCGCCGCGCCTTCCCCGAGGGCCTCCCGGGCCGCGGCGAACTCCACGAGCTCGAGGGCGTGGGTCGGGACGCAGAGCAGCCGGCTGCCGAGGCCCGGCGCGTGGCCGGATCGGCCCGCGCGCTGGGCGAGGCGCGCCACGCCCTTGGGGCTGCCCACCTGTACCACGAGGTCCACGGGCGAGAAGTCGACGCCGAGGTCCAGCGAGGACGTGGCCACCACCGCGCGGTAGGCCCCGCTCGCGAGGCCGGCCTCCACCTCCCCGCGCTGCTCCCGATCGAGGGACCCGTGGTGCAGGGCGATGCGCTCCCGGTCGTCGTAGCGCGCGTAGCAAAGGGCCTGGTACCAGCGCTCCGCCTGGGCGCGGGTGTTGGTGAACACCAGCGCCGTCCGGGCGGAGTCCAGGGCCGCGGCGACGTCGTCCAAGAGGTGCAGGCCCATGTGGCCGGACCAGGGGAAGCACTCGATCTCCCCGGGGACCACGGACCGCACCTCCAGCTCCCGGCGGCGGTCGCTCTCCACCAGCGCTCCCCCGGCGGCGGGGCCGAGCAGCGCCCGGGCGGCCTCGTCCAGGTTGCCGAGGGTGGCGGACAGGCCCCAGGTCCGCAGCCCGGGCGCCAGCCGCCGGAGCCGGGCGAGGGCGAGCTCGGTCTGCACGCCGCGCTTCGTGCCGAAGAGCTCGTGCCACTCGTCCACCACCACGCACTGGAGGTGCGCGAAGCGCTCCGCGGCGTCCTCGCGGCTGAGGAGCACGGAGAGGGACTCGGGCGTGGTGACGAGGGCGGTGGGGAGCCGCCGGGACTGCCGGCCGCGGTCGGTGCTCGTGGTGTCGCCGGTCCGGCCCTCGACGAGCCAGCCGGGGGCCACCTCCGAGGTCACGTCCCGCAGGTTCTTCACCAGGTCCTGGGCGAGCGCGCGCATGGGCGTGATCCAGAGCACCGTGAGCGGCGGGGCCTCGCCCCGCTTCTCGGGCACCCGCCGGGCGCGCTCGTCGCCGGCGCCCTCCATCACGGGTCCGAGCCAGGCGGCCAGGGTCTTGCCGAACCCGGTCGCCACGTGCACGAGGCCGCTCTCCCCGGCGAGGTAGCGCCGCCAGACCTCCCGCTGGAACGGGAAGGGCGTCCAGCCGCGGCCCTCGAACCAGCGCTCGACGGGCTCGATCACGTCGCCTCCCCCATGAGCGCGCGCACGCGCTCCAGCGTGTCCGCGTCCGCCGGCTGCTTGTCCTCGCGCCAGCGCGCGATGCGCGGGAAGCGCAAGGACAGCCCCGCCTTGTGCCGTGAGCTGGGCTGGATCCCCTCGAAGGCGATCTCGAACACGAGCTCCGGCTCGACCACCCGCACCGGTCCGAAGCGGTCGACGATGTGCCGCCGGACGAAGGCGTCGACGCGCCGGATCTCGGCGTCGGTCAGGCCCGAGTACGCCTTGGCCACGGGGACCAGTTCGCCCCCGTCCCAGACCCCGAGGGTGTAGTCGGTGTAGAGGGACGCGCGCCGGCCGTGCCCGCGCTGCGCGTAGACGAGGACGGCGTCGAGGGTGAACGGGTCCACCTTCCACTTCCACCAGTCCCCGCGGGGCCGGCCCGCCCCGTAGGCCGCGTCGCGCCGCTTGAGCATCAGCCCCTCCACGCCCCGGCTCCGCGAGCTCTCCCGCGCGGCGGTGAGCGCCTCCCAGGTCGGCCCCTCGACGACCTCGGCGAGGCCCAGCCGCGGGAGCGCCGCCCCCTCCACGAGGGCCTCCAGTCGCGCGCGCCGCTCGACGGTCGGCAGGGCGCGCAGGTCCTCGCCGCCGGCCTCCAGGAGGTCGTAGGCCATCAGCCGCACGGGCACCTCCTCCCGGAGCTTGCGCCCCACCGACTTGCGCTGGATCCGGCGCTGGAGCTGGTGGAAGCCCAGGGGTCGCCCCCCGTCCCAGGCCAGCAGCTCCCCGTCGATCACGGTGCCCGGGGGCAGCGCCTGCAGGTCCTCGACGATCTCCGGGAAGCCCCCGTTCACGAGGTCCCCGCCCCGGGACCAGAGCACGGTCTCCTCCCCGCGGCGCACCGCCTGGGCGCGGATCCCGTCCCACTTCCACTCGGCCTGGAACTCCGTGGCCGGGCCGAGCTCCTCCACGGACGGCGGCACCGCGTGGGCCAGGAAGAACGGGTACGGCCGGAGCGGGTCCCCGCCCTCGTCCTCCGACATGAGCTGCGCCCACGCCTCGGCCGTCGGCTCCCAGCGGCCCGCGAGCCGGTGCATCATCGTCGCCCGGTCGACGCCCGCCACCCGCGCCAGGGACCGGGCCACCAGCCCCCCGGCCACCCCCACGCGGAACCCGCCGGAGATCAGCTTGTGGAAGAGGAAGCGCTCCCCCGCGTCCAGGTCCCGCCAGGTCTCGAGCACGAGGGTCCGCTGGGCCTCGGGGTCGAGCCCCGCGAGGCCGAGGACGCGGCGCTGGATGAAGTCGGCGAGCCCCTCGGGGGTGCCGCGCTCCGCCCGGTCGGGCACGAGGAGGGCGATGGTCTCCGCGAGGTCCCCGACCGCGTCGTAGCTCTCCTCCACCAGCCAGAGGGGCAGGCCGCTCTCCTCCGCCGCCCACTCCCGCAAGAGCCGGGTGTTCACCGCCCGTCGGCCGCGCCGACCGAGCAGCAGGTGCGCCGCCCAGGCCGCGTCCGCCGCAGGTGCCGCCTCGAAGTACGCCACGAGCGCGGCCTCCTTGCGGGAGGTGCGGGAGGTGGCGTCGAGCGCGCGGTACAGGTCGTGGAAGCGCCTCATCGGACGTCGGCTCCCCCGGCGTCCCCGGCCGCACCCTCGACGGTCCCGGCCTCCGCCGTATCGGTCCCCGCGGCGCCCTCCGCGGCGTCCTCTCCTGCGGCGCCGTCTCCCTCTCCCTCGAAGCGGCTGTCGAGCCGCTCCGCGCGCAGGCCGCGCTCCTCGGAGAGGTAGCGCACCAGCGGGTCCACGTAGCCGTGGGTCACCAGGACCCGCGACGCCCCCGTGGCCTCGATGGCGCCCAGCAGGCCGGACCAGTCCGCGTGGTCCGAGACGGTGAAGCCCTGGTCGAAGCCCCGGCGGCGGCGCGGGCCCCGCAGGGTCATCCAGCCCGAGGCGAAGGCGGTCGCCACGTCGCCGAACTTCCTGATCCAGGGCGTGCCGTTCGCGGAGGGCGGAGCGATCACGAGCCCGTGGCCCCGGACCTCCCTCGCCACGTCCACCGAGGCGTAGCGCGTGGGCGGGAGCTCCACGCCGCGCTCCCGGTACGGGCCGAGCAGCCTGTCCAGCGCGCCGTGCACGGCGATGGGCCCCGGCGGGTCGACCAGGCCGGCGAGCAGCCGCTGGGACTTGCCGAGGGCGTAGGCGCAGAGGAGGCTCGTGCGGCCGGCGGCGGCGTTGTCCTCCCACCAGGCGCGCACCTCGGCCGCCACAACGGCCGGGTCCGGCCACTGGAAGACGGGCAGCCCGAAGGTGCTCTCGGTGATGAAGACGTCGCACGGGACGGCCTCGAAGGGCGCGCACGTGGGGTCGGCGCCGGTCTTGTAGTCGCCGCCAACGACCCACACCTCCCCCGCCCGCTCGATGCGCACCTGGGCCGAGCCGAGGATGTGACCCGCCGGGTGGAAGCTGACCCTCACGTCGCCGATGGTGAGCGCCTCCCCGTACTCGAGCCCGTCCACCCTGGCGTCCGGGTGGGTGCGGAGCCGGACCAGGTCCACCCCGGGCGCGGCGGTGAGGTAGCGGCCGGAGCCGGGCCGGGTGTGGTCCGCGTGGGCGTGGGTCACCACCGCCCGCTCCACGGGCCGCCACGGGTCGATGTGGAAGCCGCCCGCCTCGCACCAGAGCCCGTCCTCCGTGGTGATGACGAGGTCGCCCCTCATCCCCAGGGCGCCGCCCCGGAGGCCGGCAGGGAGGAGAGGACCCGGCCCGCCAGGGCGCGGCCGGAGAGCCACGCCCCCTGCACCTTGGAGCCGTTCATCCAGTCCCCGGCGACGCCGAGGCCCGCGACCGCGTCGAAGGCCGCGCCGTCCTTCAGGGGCGGCCGGGCGGCGCTGAACCGCCAGCCCATGACGTCCCGGTGGATCGTCGCCGGGGCGGCCTCGCCGGTGGCCTCCTCCAGCGCGCGGAGGAGCTGCTCGGCGATGTCTCCGCGGTCGCCTTCGATGTACGCCCGCGACCAGTCCGGGCTGGCGTGCAGCACCCACGCGTCCCCAGACGGGCGGCCCGGCTTCGAGCTGTTGCGGCAGACCCAGGAGAGCGGTCCGGCGTTCACGAAGGCGCCGTCGAAGGGGAC
>JASFWR010000195.1:0-7193 GCA_050049155.1 Planctomycetota bacterium
CGTCCGGTACCGCTCCCCCGTGTCGCCGGCGTCGTGCAGGACCGTCACCGCCCCCTTCGGCTCGCCGCGGGCGGCCAGCTCGAGGACGGTCAGGAGCACCATCCCCTTCATGGAGTCGTGCGAGAGCCCGGAGGCCAGCTCCCCGGTCTCGGTGGACTCACGCAGCTCGAGGTTCGTCAGGAAGAAGTCGTCTTCGATCGCCATGGATTCAGCTCGTGGGCCGATCCGGTCACATGTCCGGGCCGGGGCGCGATATCATGCACGACGGCGCGAGAGGCTGGGACAGTCGCTCCGACGGGACCTTCGGGTCCGCGGCGGGGAGGAAAGTCCGGGCTCCGCGAGCCAGGGTGGTTGTTAACGGCAACCGACCGCAAGGCCAGGGAAAGTGCAACAGAGAGTAGACCGCCTACTGGGCCGGGTTCGCCCGGCCCACGGCAAGGGTGAAACGGTGCGGTAAGAGCGCACCATCGCCCCCGGTGACGGGGGCGGATCGGCAAACCCCACCTGGAGAAAGACCAAATAGGGGAGGACCCGCGGCGCGGCTCGCGTCCATGTCCTCCCGGGTTGGTCGTTCGAGGCGGGCGGCGACGCTCGCCCCAGAGAAATGACTGTCGCCCGGTCCTCCGGGACCGGGAACAGAACCCGGCTTACAAGGCCTCTCGCGCCACCTCTCCGCTCGCCGCGCGCACGTCGGTGCGCGCGGCGAGCAGTGAAGGCTCTCGATGCGAACCACCACCGGTTGTGTCCCCCCGACGTCCAAGCGGATTCGCGTAACGCACGCTCGGAGCAACGCTTACTCGTCGAGGACCACGACATCTTGCGTCTGGACGTGAAATCCACGCTCGATCTCGTGCTGCACACCTTGACGGATTCCAGGACCCCCTCCATCCTCGATCTCAGTCGACCGCGTTCCTCCCGCGGTCGCGCCATCGGGGCCGGTCCTGCTCGACCTCCCGCCCCGTGGACGCGACTCAGGAGCGCTCCGATCGGCCGGTCCGCTATCTGCTCGGCGCCGGTCCGAGGGGAGCGGCGCGCCGGCCACCGCTCTCGAACCCGCACCTTCCAACCGCCGCCCCCGGCCGCTCCGGGGGCGACCGGTCCGCAGCCCTGCTCGGCCCGCGGCTCCGGCTTCCACCCCGCACCCACCGCTCCGTCGGCCGGCGACCCGCTCGCCGGTCCGCGGCCAAGGGACCTCCTGGACGAGGTCCGATCGACTCACCTCCGAGGCCCCCGTCCGGGGTCCCGCCACGGTCGATCGCCGAGGTACTGACCTCCCCGGCCGTGATGGGGCCCCAACTGCTGCCGCCGCCCCACCCGCCCCATGGAATTCGTCTTCGTCGTCCCTCGCACCGAGCTCTTCCCCGAGTTCGCGCCCCACGGCCTGGCGGCCTTCGGGGACGAGGTGTCGCTCGAGCGGTTCCAGCGCTGCGTGGCCGAGGAGGGGTTCTTCGTGGAGCGCGAGTACGCGGAGCGGACGCCCACGCTCAAGCAGATCATCCCGTACACCCTCGTCACCCGCGGGGAGGACATCCTCCTGCTGCAGCGGACGAAGGGCGGAGGCGAGGCACGCCTCCACGACAAGCTCTCCATCGGCGTCGGGGGGCACGTGAACCCGATCGACGCCATTCCATCGGGGGACGGCGCTCCGGCCCGGCTCCCCGATCCGCTCCCCGCGGCCACTCGCCGCGAGGTCATGGAGGAAGAGCTGATCGTCGAGGGCGAGACTCGCCTGACCTCGATCGGCCTCCTGAACGACGACAGCAACGCCGTCGGCGCCGTCCACGTCGGACTCGTGCAGACCCTCGAGCTCCTCGGGGGTGACGCGCGGATCCGCGAGGTCGACCAGCTTCGCGGCGACTTCGTCCCCTGGCGAGAGCTGCCGCAGCGGCTCGCCGAGGGCGCCAACTTCGAGACGTGGTCCAGCCTGCTGGTCCCCCACCTCGAGCACCTGCTCCATCCCAGCTCATCGACCGCGGGGTCCTCCCGTGGTCCAGCGGAAGGCAACGTCGCCCCCGCTCTCCCTCGCGAGTCGGAGGCCTCCACCGCACAACCCTGAGCACGCTCGGGGACGGAGTCCGTCGACCCGCACCACCGCACGAACCCAAGAACCACCATGGCATTCACCGCACCTGCCCCGACCTCGGTCCGGAAGGCCCGTCAGATGACCCAGGAGAAGATCTACGACGCGCTCCAGGGCGCCCGCACCGCGGACAAGGTCACCGTCTACTTCAAGAACGGTCGCGCCGCCACGGGCGCGCTGATCTTCAACCCCTTCAAGGGGAGCGGCCGCGTGATCGACGTGGACAAGGAGTCCTCCATCGACTTCGCCATCGAGGACGTCCGCGAGCTCAAGCTCAGCTGAGCGCGGCCGACCGCCCACCCTCCTGACCCCGTTCGGCCCCGGCCGGACGGGGTCTTTCCGTCCACGCGGACTCACTCGCGCCCTCCCCCTCCCGTAGGTTCTCGCCATGATCGCAGCAAGCGCCTGGCTCGCCGCCCTCGCGGCCCTCGCCCTCCCCTCCTCCGAGGACCCCCTCCTGCCGCCGGCCGTCGAGGTCGGCGGCCCCGACGGGAGCTGGACCTGGCTGTCCGTGCCCCGGGACGGCGACGTGCACGTGCTCGCCCTGACCGCGATCTCACCCCTCATGCCCCGCGTGGAGGTGCGGCGCGGCGCGACCACGCCCGTGACGCCCGGACCCGCCCTCAGCGCCATGGTGGAGGTCGCCCTGCGCGCCGGGAGCCGCCCCCTGGACTGCGCGCCGCGGCTGACGGCCGTGGTCCACGGGGTCGACGAGGAGCTGCTCCTGGTGGACGGAGCGCCGAGGGTGTTCCGCGACGCCAGGCCCCCCGCCGCCGCGGGCTCCAGCGCCGGCGCGGACCTGGCCCACCTCCTCCGGCGGGACGACGAGGTCGTCGCCGGCGGGACGGTCTCACTCGAACCGCCCGCGTTCCCCCACTCCCACGTCCTCCTGTTCGGGCTCCACCCGGGCGTCGTGGAGACCGCCCCCTGGCCGATCGAGGTCAACGGCGAGCCGCACCTCCTGCACCCGGGCGCCACCCGCCCCCTGGTGCTCCCGGCCACCGGCGCCCCCATGGAGGTCGAGCTCGGCGACGCGCTCCTCGACGCGGTGCAGTTCGCGACCCTCGTCCCGGGCGACCTGGCGGAGTCCGAGGCGTTCCTCCACCAGGTCTCCCAGGCGGACGTGCGCGTCACCCGCGAGGGCGGGTCGAGGACCTTCGAGTGGACCGACGCCGCGGGGCTCTCCGAGGACCGCCGCGTCGTGCCGGCGGGGCACCGGCGCACCTACCGCTTCGCCATGGAGCCGCCGGTGCGCCTGCTCGAGGAGGGCGAGACCCTGGGCTTCGTGCTCCGGCCGGGCGTCCAGGGACGAGCCGCTGACCCCGCCCCCGTGGAGACGGCCCGGTCCCGCGACCAGGCCCCGCGGGCGCTGGTCCGCCGTCCGACGGTCGACCTCACGCGATTCACCGCGGCCGACTCCCCCCAGTCGCTCGTCGAGGTGACCCGGAGCGCGGGGCTCGCGACGTACACCCACGCAGAGGGACCACGTGAGCAGCTCGACATCCGGCCGACCATGGGGCCGGGAGCGGCCTGGGGCGACGTGAACGAGGACGGAGCCCTGGACCTCGTGCTCCTCCAGGGCGCGGGCCGCGCGGGCTGCGAGCCGCTCCCGGACCGGCTCTTCCTCGGGCGCGGCGACGGGACCTTCGAGGACGGGACCACCCGCTCGGGCCTCGGCCGCGGAGACGCGGGCATGGGCGCCCTCCTCGTGGACCTGAACGGGGACGGGCACCTCGACCTCTACTGCGCGAACTACGGCCGCGACCGCCTGTTCCTGGGCGCCGGGGACGGGACGTTCACCGAGGCCGCGGGGGTCCTGCCGGAGCTCTCCCTGTGGAGCGCCAGCGTCATCGCCGGCGACCCCGACGGGGACGGGGACCTGGACCTCTACGTCACCAGCTACCTGGACTACGACCTCGACAAGATGCCCCCCGCCGAGGAGCTGGGGCTCTACCAGCGCGAGGACCCGGTCGAGATGCTGCCCTTCGCCTTCCCCGGCCAGCGGAACGTGTTCCTGCGCAGCCGCCTGGCGGACTCGGGAGCCCTGGCGTTCGAGGACGCCACCGAGGAGCTCGGGCTCGCAGACGTCCAGGGCCGCGGGATGCAGGCCGTGTTCTGGGACTTCGACCTCGACGGGGACGAGGACCTGTACGTGGCGAACGACGTCTCCCCCAACGTGCTCTTCAGGAACGAGGGGGACGGGACCTTCAAGGACGTCTCGTTCTCCACGGGGCTCGACGACCCGCGGGGCGGCATGGGCCTCGCCATCGGCGACGTGGACAACGACGGGGACGCGGACGTCTTCCTGACCAACTGGCAGCTCGAGACGAACGCGCTGTACACCAACTCCGCGGTCTCCACCCTCTCGCGGAAGCGCCGGCGCTCAACCTTCCACGACACGACGGTGAAGAGCGGCTTCGGTCCGTCGGGCATCGGCAAGACCTCTTGGGGCGCGGAGTTCTTCGACCTGGAGCTCGACGGGGACCTCGACCTCTACGTGGCCAACGGGTACACGAGCCCGGACTACGAGAGCACGGGGACCTGCGTGGGCCAGACGGACCAGCTCTTCGTGGGCGACGGGACCGGCAAGCTGCGGGAGGCCTGCACCCTCGGACGCCGCGCCTTCAGCCTCTCCCGCGCGTCACGGGGCGCCGTGGGCGCCGACCACGACCGGGACGGCGACGTGGACCTGCTCGTGACGGCGAACAACGGCGGGGTGACCCTGCTCCGGAACGACGCCGAGCGCGCCGGCCGCTGGCTCGGCGTCCGGCTCCGCCAGCCCGGCCTCAACCCCCACGCCATCGGCGCGCGGGTCGCAGTGATCACGAGCGACGGCCGCCGGCGCGAGCAGGCGCTGCGCGCTGGCACGGGCTACCTCACTGGCAACGCCCCCGAGCTCCACTTCGGCCTGGGCCCGGTCGAGGGCGACGTCGAGGTCCAGGTCACCTGGCCCGACGGGACGCTCGGGCGCTACCCCGCCGAGATCGACGCCTGGGTCGACCTGCAGCGGTAGACCCGCAGGACCGGGCTCAGAGCGCGGCCTCGATCGCCGCGGTCAGCTCGGGCGCGTCGGGCGCGGTGGTCGGCTCGAAGCGCGCGAGCACCGAGCCGTCCCGCCCGATCAGGAACTTGCCGAAGTTCCACTGCACGTCGCCCGGGCCCTCGGGCGCCGTGGCCTGCTGGGTGAGCCACGCGAACAGCGGGTGCCGCCCCGGGCCGTTCACCTCCACCTTGGAGAAGAGCGGGAACGTGACGCCGTAGGTGGTGCTGCAGAAGGTCTTGATCTCCTCCTCCGACCCCGGCTCCTGCCCCTTGAACTGGTTGCAGGGGAAGCCGAGCACCACGAGGCCTCGGTCGCGGTGCTGCTCGGCCAGGGCCTCGAGGCCCGCGTACTGGGGCGTGAGCCCACAGCGGGAGGCCACGTTGACCACGAGGACCACCTGGCCCTCGAACTCGCTGAAGGGGCGGTCCGCCCCGTCGATCGTGGGAGCGGAGAAGTCGTGGAAGGTCGTCATGGGGTCGAAGTCGACGTGAGGGGAGGGGCCGCTACCGCGGCCGCGGAGCAGCTTGAAGGCGAGTCTCTGGAGGCGTCCCACAGCGGAAGGGTGACACGGCGAAGGGGAGACCTGCAAGCCGCCGGATCGCCAGTGCCGCGTCAGCGGGACGCGACCCAGAGCTCCCGGAAGCGCTCGGCGAAGCGCGCGGGGAAGTCCTCGGCCTGGTCCGCGCAGTGCGGCGTGACGAGGATTCGCGGGTGACGCCAGAGGGGATTCACCTCGGGCAGGGGCTCCTCCTCGAAGACGTCCAGCCAGGCCCCCGCCACGTTGCGCTCGAGCGCCTCCAGCAGGGCCCCCTCCCCCAGCACGGCGCCCCGCGCCGCGTTGAGGACCAGGGCCCCTCGCGGGAGCAGGGCGAGCTCCGGGGCCCCCACGAGCCCGGTGGTCTCCGGGGTGAGGCGAACGTGCAGGGAGAGCACGTCCGCCCGGGGCAGCAGGTCCCGGAGCGCCTCCGGGCGGTGGACCTCGTCGGCGTCGGGGTGCGGCGCGCCGCTCGCGCGCATCCCGAGGACGGACATGCCCAGGGCCCGCGCCCGCCGCGCGAGCTCCGCGCCGGTGCGCCCGAGACCCACCACCAGCAGGGTCCGCCCCGCCAGGGGGCGGAAGCGGGTCGGGGACCAGCGCGCCCGCGCCTGCTCGCGCATCTGCTCGGGCAGGCCGGTGGCGAGGGCGAGCAGGCCGGCCAGCACCCGCTCGGCGAGGAACGGCGCGAGGACCCCCGCCGAGTCCGTGACCGTGACGCGAGCGGGGTCCCAGGCGGGCAGGTGATCGTGGCCCGAGCCGCCCACGTGGAACCAGCGCACGCTCCCCCACTCGAGCGCCGCGGCGTGCGCAGGTCCCGGGAACTCGGAGGTCTTGATGGAGAGCACGACCTCGGGGTCGTGCTCGACCAGGCGCGCCTGGACCTCGCCCGCTGAGGTGGCCGCGGCCCACTCGAGCCCCGGGCAGGCCCGGAGGACGTCCATCACCTCGCCCGGCGCCGTGTGCAGCAGCAGCGCGCGGACGGAGCCGGCCCCCTCACCCTCCCGCCCCGTGAGCCTGGGCGCAGCGCTCGCGACCTGAGTCATCTGGGCGGCCTCGGCCGCATCTCCGGCTCCAGCTCCACGTCGACGCCGTCCGCGACGCGGTTGATGTAGTTGAAGTAGGCGATGACCTGGATCAGGTCGTGGATCGCCACGTCGTCGAGCCCGACGGCGCGCAGGGCCTCCACGTCGGCCTCCTCCATCCGGCCCGGGGTACGGGTGAGCTTCTCGGCGTACGCCGCCAGGGCCATGTCCACCTCGTCGAGGCCCGCCGCGCGCCAGTCCCGGGCGACGGCCTCCACGAAGGCCGCCCGCGCCGCCTCGTCCATCGCCGCCCACTCCTCGTCGACCTCGACACGGAGGTCCGCCGCGTGGCTCAGCGTTCAGTAGTGGCAGTCGTTGGCGCGGCTGACGATGGTCGCCACCATCTCGCGCTGACGCCGGGAGAGCCCGTCCGCGGCGTACATGATCCGCTGGTAGAGGCCCATGGAGGCGTCGAGCACCGCTGGCGCGAGGCTCTGGGCGCTCACGATA
>JASFWR010000196.1:0-7156 GCA_050049155.1 Planctomycetota bacterium
AGGATGGGGAAGGAGTGGGGGGAAGGGCGGTGCGGGAGGAGCCCGGCGTGGTCGAGCGCCGCACCAGCGTCGCACCTTGCATCCTACGACCCTCAATGCGTCCCCGCGCCTTCCGCTCGGCCCACGCCGCACTGGCGCCGGTGAGCGCGCGCGAGTGCCTCAAAAGGGGGCTCGTGGCGGCCGGGAGGGGTGCCGGCGGCAGTCGGTTCGGAGCCGCTCCGCCGGCCGGGCCCGACTCCACGTGAGCGCGGCTCGCGGGCGCCGCAGAAGAGTGCAGCGGCGCCGGGCGAGGCGGGCGGTCCCGGGCCCCTGTGCTACCGTCTGCAGGCCCCGTCCGCGACCACCTCGCCGACCCCCACGGCCCGCCTTGATCCTCCCCCCCTCGCTCACGGTCCCCCGTCGCCTGACGCCGGGCTCGCTCCTCGCCGGCGGCCTGCTCCTCCTCTCTGCCGGAGCCCTCGGCGGGACGGGCTCGGTCGGCGGGACGGGCTCGAGCGGCGAGGGGGAGGCCACCGACCGCCCGGACTTCGCGGCCCTGCGCGCGGAGGGCGCGGCGCGGTCCCGGTACCTCGCCGCGGGAGGGCCCGGCGCGGATGGACGGGACGCGGAGGCTCCCGCGGGCCAGAGCACCGACCTCGCGACCTACCGGGAGGAGATCGAGCCCATCCTCACGGCGGCCTGCATGGGCTGCCACGGCCCCGAGAAGGAGAAGGGCGGCGTCCGGCTCGACGAGCTGGACCCCGACCTCGTGGGCGGCGAGGACGTGGACTGGTGGGTCGACGTGCTCGCGGTGCTGAGCAACGGGGAGATGCCCCCCGCCGACGGCCCGACGCTCTCCGCGGCGGACCGTGGCCGCGCCATGGAGTGGCTCTCCGCCGAGATCCAGGTGGCGTCGAGGGCGCTCCGCTCCCAGCGCGAGCACTCGTCCTTCCGGCGGCTCGCCCGCTACGAGTACGACCACGCGCTCCAGGACCTCCTGGGGCTGCCGCACCGCTTCGGGGCGGACCTCCCCCCGGACCCCATCTCCGAGGACGGCTTCGAGAACAGCTCCGAGGTGCTGCACCTGTCGGCCTCGCAGTTCCAGGCCTACCTGGACGCCAACCGGGAGGCGCTGCGGCTGGCGGCGCCCCTGGGCGAGCGGCCGACGCCCGTGCGCTGGAGCGTCTCCATGGACGCGGCGGCGGCCCGCGAGTGGGCGCACCAGGACGGCCAGCTGGAGGGGACCCGCAAGAAGCACGAGGCGGACCCGGCCAAGCAGGCGGAGGAGGTCGACAAGCACCGCCAGCGCTTCGCCCGGCGCCCCGGCGGCCCCCACTTCCAGGACCCCTCGGGCACGCGCTTCGCGGGCATGCGCTGGAACTACAACGGGGCGCGGTTCGCCTGGGCGCCGCTCCCCGAGGAGGCTGCGCCCAACCAGACCGAGCCCAACGAGACCGAGCCCGCGCCCGCGGGGAGCGTGCCCCCCGGTAGCGTCGCCGTGCTGCCCGCCCACCACGGGATGATCGTGGAGCTCGGGGACCAGGTGCCCGACGAGGGCACCCTGCGCGTCACGGTGCGCGCGTCCCGCGCCTCCGACGACGACCCGCGGCCGGCGAGCCTGCGCCTCATGTTCGGCTGGCAGGCGAGCAACGACTCCAACGCCGTGTTCCCGGTGAGCGACGTCGAGGCCGTCGTGGACGCGCCCCCCGGCGCGCCGGCCAAGTACACCTGGGACGTGCCCATGGGCGACGTGTACCCGCGGAACCTGGCCCGGGGCGTGAACACCATGGGGCAGCTGCCCAGCCCGTCCGAGTTCATCAAGCTCGTGAACGGCTCCCTCTCCGGGCGCACCCTCCATGTCCACGGCGTGGAGGTGGAGGGGCCGGTCGTGGACGGGTGGCCCACCGCCTCCTTCCGGCGCATCTTCCACGAGCGGCCGGCGGGTCAGGGGGAGGAGGCCTACGCCCGCGACGTGCTCGAGCGCTTCATGGGGCGCGCCTGGCGCCGGCCGCCCACCGAGGGCGAGGTCGCCCGCAAGCTCGCCCTGTTCGCCGAGCTCCGCGGCGGCGCGGACTCCGCGGAGGAGGCCCTCCGCGAGGTCCTCGCGGTGGTGCTCACCTCGCCCAACTTCCTCTACGTGGTCGTGGAGGAGGATCCCGAGGCCGCGGACGCGCGCATCTCCGACCTGGAGCTCGCCACGCGCCTGGCCCTCTTCCTCTGGTGCAGCGCGCCGGACGAGGCGCTCCTGGCCCGGGCTCACGCCGGGGAGCTCCGAGACCCCGCGGTCCTCGAGGGCGAGGTCGACCGCATGCTCGCCGACGGCCGGGCCGCGCGCTTCGCGGACCGCTTCGTGGGGCAGTGGCTGAACCTCGCGCTCATGGAGAACCTCGAGGTCGACCGCAAGGTGTACCCGGCCTACGACGGCCGCCTGCGGGAGGCCATGGAACGCGAGCCCGTGGAGTTCTTCGTGGAGCTCCTGCGCACGGACGGCAGCGCCATGGACCTCGTCCACTCCGACTTCGCGGTGGTGAACGAGCGGCTCGCGAACCACTACGGGCTCGGGGACGTGACGGGCAACCACTTCCGGCGCGTGGAGCTCGACCCCGCCGGCCGGCGCGGGGGGCTGCTCGCCCAGGCGGGGCCGCTCGCCATGAACTCGGACGGCAAGGACTCGCACCCCCTCAAGCGCGGCATCTGGATGCTCGAGAACCTCCTCGACGACCCGCCGCCGCCGCCGCCGCCCGCGGTCCCCGAGATCGACCTCGCGGACCCCGAGGTCGCGAAGATGACCCTCAAGGAGCGCATCGAGGACCACCGCAACGACCCCGCGTGCATGTCGTGCCACGCGAAGATCGACCCCTGGGGCATCGCCTTCGAGCACTTCGACGCCCTGGGTCAGTGGCGCACCGAGGCCGGCGGCCGGCCCGTGGACGCCCGCAGCACCCTCTTCAACGGGCAGGTCCTGGACGGCCTGGACGGGCTGAAGGGCTTCCTGCTCCTGAACCGCCAGGACCAGTTCGTGCGGGCGCTGGTCCAGAAACTGACCACCTTCGGCCTCGGGAGGCCCCTGGGCTTCAGCGACCGGGCCGCGGTGGACCGGATCACCGCTGAAACCCGGGAGGCCGGGGACGGCATGGCTACCATGGTGAAGGAGATCGTGAAGAGCGACCTCTTCCAGACCCGATGAGCCACCCCGCGCACACCGACCTCGCCCGCGTGGACCGGCGCCGCTTCCTGCGGGGCTCGGCCTTCGCCCTGGCGCTGCCGTGGCTCGAGTCCATGGCCGCCGCGTGGCCCGGCGCCGGCGAGCGCGAGAAGGCGCGCCGGCTGGCCTGCGTGTACTTCCCCGACGGCGTGCCCATGCCGCTGGCGGAGGACCCCGCCTTCGAGGAGTGGTCGTGGTTCCCCCACGGGAGCGGCGCCGACTTCCGCTTCACGCGCTGCTTTGAGCCGATCGCCGCCCTCAAGGACGAGTTCACCGTGTTCTCGGGCCTCTCGCACCCCGCGGTGCGGGACGTGCACGGCCACTCCAACGCGGACCAGTTCCTGACCGGCGTCGACACCGGCGCGAAGGGCGAGTACCGCAACGGCATCTCCCTGGACCAGGTCTTCGCGGCCCACGCGGGCGACCGGACCCGGCACGCGTCGATGGTGCTCTCCACCGACGGCGGCACGGGCACGCCCCGGGGCGCGCACACGCTGTCCTTCTCGCGCACCGGGCGCGCGATCCCGGCCGAGCACCGGCCGAAGCGGGTGTTCGACACCCTCTTCCTCACCAGGGACGGGGACGCCTCCCGCCGCCTCGCGGCGAGCAAGAGCGCCCTGGACGAGCTGCTCGGCGACGCGCAGGACCTGCGCCGCACCCTGTCCGCGGCGGACCGCGAGTCCCTGGACGAGTACCTGGAGTCGGTCCGCGAGACCGAGCTGCGGGTCGAGAAGGCCAAGCGCTGGGCGAGCATCCCGCTGCCGGAGGTGAAGGCGGACCACCTGAAGCTCGAGGTCACGCCGGACGAGCCGCGGCTCTACCTGCAGACCATGTACGAGCTGATGTACCTGGCCTTCCGCACGGACTCCACGCGGACCGCCACGTACCAGATCGGCCGCGAGAACGGCGTGGGCCGCAGCGACGTGCTCGCGCGCGCCGTGGACCTGCCCCTCAGCCACCAGCTCTCCCACGACACGAAGAACCCCGGGGGCTGGAAGAACTTCAGCGTCTACTGCCGCTTCCTCAACGAGGAGTTCGGCCGCTTCGTGAAGCGCCTCAAGGACACGCCGGAGCCCGGCGGTGACGGGTCGATGCTCGACCACTCGCTGCTCCTCTTCGGCTCCGCCTCCAGCGCCTTCCACCTGTCGCGGAACTACCCCCTGATCCTCGCCGGCGGCAAGGACATGGGCTTCCTGCACGGCCAGTACGTGAACCTGATCGGCGACAACGCCTACGGCGGCTCGTGGAGCGGCGGCCAGGAGCCCTGGCAGCGCGAGTTCACCCACGAGGACCGGCCGCTGGCCGACCTCTACCTCACCATGCTCCAGCGCCTGGGCGTCGAGACCGACACCTTCGCCGGCAGCACCACGCCCCTCGAGGGCGTCTGAGCCCAGGTCAGCGGTCAGCGGGAGAGCACCCGCGCGTAGCGCCACTGGACCGCCAGGGTCATGGCGCCCAGGGCCGTGCTGCGGACCCGGTCGTCGCCGTCCCCCGTGCCGGGGAAGGAGCCGTCCTCCAGCTGGGCGGCCGCGAGGGCGGCGCCGATGGCGGGCTGCCAGGCGCGCCAGAGCTCGCCGCCGCGCTGGAACGCGGCGAGGCTGCCGAAGTACCAGTACTCCGCGGGGTCGTCCCCGTCGTCGGTGCCGGGCAGGCGGTCGAGGAGGGGCGCGCCCTCGTCCTCCAGCACGCCGGCGCCGGTGATGGCCCCGGCGAAGAGGCTGGCGGCGGAGCGCAGGGCGGTGGCCTCGGTCTGGAAGCGCACGCGGTCGAGGGTCCCGTCCACGAGGCGCTCGTCCAGGGAGGAGCCGGCGTCCCGGGCCGCGGTCAGGGCGGCGAGGCCCCAGGCCGCGTCCACGGCGCCGCGCTCCTCGGGGAGCGCGACCGGCGCGTTCCAGCCCTCGAGGGCGCGCGCCATCGCGCCGGCGCCGCGCCCGACGGTGCCGCCGAGCCCGTGGTCGCCGCGGCTGAGCACCCGCGCCTCGCTCACGGCGAGGAGCGCCGCCGCCTGCCCCCCGAGGTCGGGGACGGCCTCCCCGTCGCGGAAGACGCCCTCCCCGTCCTGGTGCCGCGCGAGCCAGCGGATCGCGCGCCCGAGGGGCTCGCGGTGGGGTCCGACGTCGAGGGTGTTGCCCTCCGCCAGCAGGGAGAGCGCGGTGAGGCCGGTGTCCTCCACCCGCCGCTCGCCCGAGCCCCACGAGCCGTCGCTCCCCTGGTGCTCCACGAGCCACCGGAGCGCGGCCTCGAGGGCGCCGGGGTCCGGCCGCGCCGGCGTCTCCGGGGTGGGGGACGCCTGCTGGCGGGTCTCGGGCGCGTGGCACGCCAGGGTCAGGCCGGAGAGGAGCGCGGCGAGGACGGCCAGGGTTCGGAGCATGTCCACGAGCTTATCGCCGCCCCCGAGTTCCACTGCTGCCCCGGCGCGGTCTCCCGCTCGCGCTACCCCTCCGGCGCCCGTTCGTCACTCCGGTCCCGCGTTTCCAGGAGGTGCCGCCAGATGGTCAGCAGGTGATCGAGGACCCCTTCCACGGGGATCTCGTGGGCGGGAACCTCGTCCCTGGCGGTGGACGTGATCCAGAGCTCGTCCGCGGCGAGGCGCACCTGCAGGCCGTCGTCGAAGTCGAGGTCGAGGCCGGAGGGGAGCTGCTCGTGGACCACCGTCAGGTCCCCCCGAGGATCGGGCTCGAGGAGGGTGAACACGGTGCGCCGGCAGCGGACCAGGCCCTCGAGCGCCGGGGGATCGGCCACCTCCTCCCCTGGGACGAGCTTCAACCAGCGGGGCGACACGCGCCGCTGCGGAGTGTCCAGCCTGCGGGCGAGGGGAGGCTCGAGCGTGACCCCCCTCCCGAGCACGGTCCCGAAGTCCGGCCCCCCCTTGGACCACCAGGACCCCTGCTCGCGCCGCCGGACGACCTCCGCCGCCAGCACCCTGCGGAGCCGTCGCTCGTCGAGGGGGATCGCCGGCCAGGGGTCCGAGTCGCCGCCCTCGGGACGGTGCCGGAGCTCGAGCACAGGCCGCCGGCCGGGGCCCTCGAGGGACGTGCGGACCTCGTGGGCCTTGCCCACGGTCAGCGTCGTCGGCTCGGCGTACCCGAACCAGCCGGCCACGGGGACGTGGCGACGGGAGCGGCTCACGCGCTCACCTCCCCGCGCGGGCGGAGCAGCAGGTCCCGGATCTCCCGGGCCTCGCGGACGTCCCGGGTGCCGAGGGAGACCCGGACCCGCCGCTTGGTCCCGGACGTGGGGTGGACGGTGTAGTGGCACCACCAGGTCCCGTGGTTGTTCCACAGGTGATGGTTGGGATTGTCCGCGTGCACGCGGATGGCGAGCTTCGGCCGCACGATGCGCTCCTTGGTGATGGACCCCCGACGCGCATCGGGAAGCGAGGGGGCCCGCGGGGTGCGGACGGCTCTCGCCGGAGATTGGATTCACGGGGATCCCGTGCACATCGACCCCGAAGGGTCAGGCCACCTTGGCTCTCCGCGCCAGGTTGGCAGGTCCGCGAGGGGCGGACCGTTCCCGATGTCGCGCCTCTTATCGGCCGGGGGGTCGCCGGGCACAAGGGCCAGCCGTGTCATAACGCCGCTGCGGCGCGGCGCGTCTCGGTTCCGCGACGGCTCCGACCCCGCCCCGCCTCAGCTCGCGGAGGCGCCCCGTCCCCGCAGGCGCAGGAGCAGGATGAAGGGCAGCGGGGAGACGATGGCCGCCAGGTTGCCCGGGTGGACGGGCTCCCCCTTCACCTGGGCCAGGACGATGATGAAGGTCACCACCGGCATCATCGTGGCGTAGATCACCAGCGGCACCGGCCACAGCTCGCTGCCCCGCGCCTTCTGCAGCACGTCGAGCCAGCCCGCCACGGCGGTGAGCACGATCATGCCCATGAAGAGCCCCTCGGCGCTGTCGATGAGGCCGCCGTCCCCCTGGAGCGCTGCGGCGAGGGCGGGGCGGGCGAGGACCGAGTGGAGCAGCGAGGTCATG
>JASFWR010000197.1:0-7150 GCA_050049155.1 Planctomycetota bacterium
GCTCCGAAGCGCCGCTATCTCCGCGCTGCGCGCCGCGTGATCCTGTGAGCGCTCCGCGCCGAGGGCCTCGAGCCGCGCCTCGAAGGCCGCCCGCTCCCGGGCCGCGGTCGTCCGCTCCTCGGCGAGGGCCTCACGCGCGGCCGCCGCGGCGCGCTCCGCCGTGGCCAGGCGCTCGTCGAACCGCGCGCGGTCCCGGGCGCTCGACTCCACGAGCACGCCGAGCTCCGCACTCCGGCGGACGGCCTGGCGGTCCGCCTCGGCGAGCCGGGACTCCAGCTGGTCGATGGTCTCGAGGTTCCGGGTCCGAGCCGCCTCGGCCCGGGCGCGCGCCTCGGCCGCCTCGGCCAGCAGCGCCTCCAGGCGCGCCCGCTCCGCCGCCGTCGTCGCCGCCTCCTCCGCCAGCCGGGCCTCGAGGTCCGCCCGCTCGCTTGCGGCGGAGGCGGCCATGGCGCCCAGGGTGGCCTCGAAGCGCCCGAGCTCGGAGGAGAGGCTCTCCCGCGCCGCGACCTCCCTGGCCGCCGCCTCCTCCTCGATCCAGCCGGGGAGCAGCGACCCCAGGACGAGGGCCGACACGGACATGACCCCGAGCAGGGCGCCGCCCGCGCGGACCCAGGGCCGGTGCCGGAGGTGGAGCTCCAGGTCGAGCACCCGACGCTGGGCCATGAGCAGGGAGGCCGTGCTCGCCTGCCGCTCGCGCTCCGCCAGGTCGAGCCGGACCTCCAGGTCCTGGCAGAGCCCGACCAGCGCCTCGCGGGAGGTCGAGGAGCCGAGCACGGCGTCGGCGAGCCCGTCCCCCGGCCCGTGAGCAGGAGCGGCAGCGGCCTCGCTCGGAGCGGCGGCTCGCGCCGGCGCGGCCGCCGTGTTCGTGGGGGCCGAAGGAGACCCGGAGGTGGAGTTGGCCGCGGACTCAACCGCCGGGTCCACCTCCTGGGGCCGCCGCGCGGCGGAAGGGCGGGCCGGCGCCGCCATGCCCGGGGCGCCGGGGAAGGCCTCGGCGAGGTCGAACCCGCGCACGCAGCGCACCTCCTCGCGGCCGCGCCTGCGGGTCTCGAAGAGCAGCTCGCCGCGGTCGCAGCGCGCCTCGAGGTCCTCGACCGGCACACGCACGCGCCCGGCCGCCTCCTCGAGGGTGAAGAGGGCGGCGGGGTCGATGGGGTCCGCCTCCGGCCGTGCGGTGCCGGGGGTGGCCTGGGTCGTCTCCCTCGCCATGCCTCGACGATAGGGATCCGGGACCCGCGATCTCAACCATCCCGGGCCCATCCCGTCCGGCGCCGCCCATTTCCCCCGACCGGCTTTTCCCCCCAACCGACGGATTCCGCCCCCGTCGGGGTCGGCCCTCTGGCACCCTCCCCGCCATGTCGGACGGATACTCCAGCGACCACGACTACTTCGCGAGCTACGCGGACCCCGGCGTCCACCGGCTCATGATCCAGGACCACGCCCGCACGGACTCCTACCGGCGCGCGATCGAGTCCGTGGCCGAGGGCAAGCGGATCCTCGACGTGGGCACCGGCACGGGCATCCTCTCGATGTTCGCCGCCCGCGCGGGGGCCGCCCACGTGGACGCCGTGGACTCCTCCGCCATCATCGACGTGGCCCGGGACGTGGCCGAGGACAACGGGCTCCAGGACCGCATCACGTTCCACCGCGGGCGGGTCGAGGACCTCGACCTCGCCGGCGACTACGACCTCGTGATCTCGGAGTGGATGGGCTTCTTCGGGCTCGCCGAGCTCATGTTCGAGTCCGTCATCGACGCGAGGGACCGCTACATGAAGCCGGGCGGGCACATGCTCCCCCGCCACCTGCGCCTGTGCGTGGCGGCCATCGACGACAGCCACGTGCACCAGGACCTCGGGCTCGGGCTCTGGGAGCGACCCGTCTACGGACTCGACTACTCGCGCCTCGTGGAGGCCGAGGTCCAGAGCTTCATCACCGCCGCCTGCGACCTGAAGCCTGCCTCCCTGCTCGGCTCCCCCGTGGACGTGCTCGACCTCGACCTCGACCACGCCTGCGCGGACGACTTCTTCTTCACCACCGCGGCCACGCTCCTGGTGGAGCGCCCCGGGACCGTGCACGGCTTCGGCGGCTGGTTCGAGGTGGACCTGGTGCCCTCGGTCGAGCTCTCGTGCTCGCCCATGAACCCGCCCACCCACTGGCGCCAGTCCTTCTTCCCCGTGCGCCCGTTCGCCGTGGAGGCGGACGACCGTATCCGGCTCGCCATGAACGCCGAGCGGGCCGAGTCCGGGGACCAGCGCCTGCCCCTCTACTTCGTGGACGGCGAGCTCGTGCGGGACGGCAAGGTGGTGCACCGGTTCTTCTACCGGCACCACGGCAGCTTCGAGTGAGCGGCCGCCGGCCTCAGCGCGGCGCGTCGGGTTCGGCCCCGCCGCCGTAGCCGAGGCTCCGCAGAGCCGCCGCCTGGTCGGGATCGAAGGCCGACGGCCGGGGGGAGGCGGCCGCGCGCCAGGTGGCGTGAGCCCGCTCCAGGTCCGCGAGCGCGTCGGCCTGGACCTCGGACAGCCGACCCCGCAGCAGGTCGCGCTGCTCGCCGGGGTCGTCGCCGAGATGGAAGAGCTGGCGCTCCCCGAGGTAGGGCGCGATGACGAGCTTCCAGGGCCCGAGGCGCACGGCCTGGGGCTTGCGGTCGCCGGACCAGGCCAGGTCCTCGCCGCCCTCGAGCAGCGGCCCGGGCTGGGTCGCCTCGGAGAAGACCGCGCGGTCGGCGAGCGGCGCGCCCGCGAGGGCCCCGAGGAGGCTCCGACCGCGGCCGGGGTCGTCCGCGGCGCCCGGCGGGAGCCCGACGGCGTCGAGGATGGTCGGGGTCACGTCCACCCCGGACACGGGCGTCGCCACCCGGGCGCCGGCCCGCACGCCGGGACCGCGAACGATCAGCGGGACATGCACGTCGGGCTGGCCGACCCAGAGCCCGTGGTTCCAGAAGTTGCCCTGCTCCCAGAAGGTCTCCCCGTGGTCGGCGGTGACGATCACCAGGGTGTCCTCGAGGAGGCCCCGCGCCGCGAGGCCGGCGAGCAGCCGCCCCACCTGGCCGTCCAGGTACTCCACCTCGCCGCCGTAGAGGTCGGCCAGCGCCAGGTCCCCGGGGCCGGGGGCGGCGCGGAGCGGCCGCGCGAGGGGGCCCTGGAGGCCGGAGGCGATGACCCCCTGCTGCCCGGGCGGCTCGTCCACCAGCCGGCGTTGCTGTGCCACCACCGCCGCCTCGATGTCGTCGAAGTCGGCCACGCGCCCCGCCCCGGGCGCGCCGTAGGGCGCGTGCGGGTCGAAGTAGTGGGCGAACACGAAGTGTCGCCCGTCCGCGTCCTCGGCCAGGGCGGCGTCCAGGTGGTCCAGGACCGCCGTGGTGACGGACGCGGCCAGCCGCTGGGCCTGGTCGTTCCCGCCCGGGGAGGCGGGCAGGTCGAGGCGCTGGTCGTACACCTCGAACCCCTGGTCGAGGCCGGTGGCCGCGACCAGCGCCGAGGAGGCCACGAAGGCGGCGCAGCGGAACCCGGCGTCGCCCAGGGACTCCGCGAGCATCCGGTTCGAGCCGTCGACGGAGAACCCGTTCCGTGCGACCCCGTGACGCAACGGGTAGGTCCCGGACATGAGAGAGGCGTGAGAGCTCAGGGTCGTGGCCGCCGCGGAGCTGCACTGCTCGAACACCGCGCCCTCGGCCGCGAGGGCGTCGAGGGCGGGTGTCTCGAATCGCGCCTGCCCGTACGCGCCGAGGTGGTCCGCCCGCGTCGTGTCGAGGGTCACCAGCAGGACGTGCCTGGGCCCCTCCGCCTCCGCGCCTCCGCAGCCGGCCAGGGCGGCGAGGAGGGCCAGCGCGGTGGCCTGGAGGGGATCCTGGAGCGTCATGTCGCAGATGGAGGCGCGGCCTCGGGCGAGGGTGAGGGAATGTAGCCCCCGGGGCACCTCGGGATAGAGTCAAGAGGGGGAACCTGAGGGTCTACGGACACCTCCTCAGGTCGTGGGCAACCGCCCCCCCATCGGGTCCCAACGCCCCGCGCCGCGCTTGACACCCGCTCCCTGGCCCTCGAAGCTCGGGGTCGGTGGTCGACGGCGCGCCGCGCCGGTCCACTCCTGGCACGCTTCCCGCTCTCCGTTCCACGGACGCACATGATGCTTCGCACCCTCCTCCTCTCCGCTCTCGCCGGCCTCGGCGCCTCGCTCGCCGCGGCCCCCGCGACCGCGCAGGCCCCCCTGACGACCGAGCTGTTCGTCTCCGGCCTCTCGAGCCCCGTCGACCTCACCTTCGCCCCCGGAGACCCGACGCGGATCTTCGTCCTCGAGAAGGTCGGGCGCGTGCGCGTCATCGAGAACGGCACGCTGCTGTCGACGCCCTTCCTGAACATCGACCCGGACGTCTCCTCCGGCGGCGAGCGCGGCCTCCTCGGCCTGGCGTTCCACCCGGACTACCAGACCAACGGTCGCTTCTTCGTCAGCTACACCAACAACGCGGGCAACTCCCGCGTCGCGGAGTACCACGTCTCGTCGGACCCGAACATCGCGGACCCGAACCGGATCCAGTTCATCTCCCAGGTGGGCCAGGACTTCTCGAACCACAACGGCGGCTGCATCAAGTTCGGCCCCGACGGGAAGCTCTACTTCGGCCTCGGGGACGGCGGCTCCGCCAACGACCCCAACGGTCGCGCCCAGAACACCCAGCAGCTGCTGGGCAAGATGCTCCGCTACGACGTGGACATCCCCGCCCCGTTCATCCCGGCCGACAACCCCTTCGTGGGCAACGGCTCGGTGCGCGACGAGATCTGGCACATCGGCCTGCGCAACCCGTGGCGCTTCACCTTCGACCGGGCCACCGGCGACATGTGGATCGCGGACGTCGGCCAGGGCCAGCGTGAGGAGGTGGACTTCATCCCCGCCGGCCTCGGCGGCCTGAACCTCGGCTGGCGCTGCAAGGAGGGCACCCGGTGCACCGGGCTGTCCGGCTGCTCCTGCTCCAGCAGCGCGCTCACGGAGCCGATCCACGAGTACAACCACGGCCAGGGCTGCAGCATCACCGGCGGCATGATCTACCGGGGCTCCGCGATCGCGGGCCTGCAGGGCACCTACTTCTTCGCCGACTACTGCTCGAACCGGATCTGGAGCCTCGAGTACGACGGCAGCGGCGTCCAGAACTTCACGGACCGCACCCTCGAGCTGCGCCCCGCGGTCGGGAACATCTCCAGCATCACCTCCTTCGGTGAGGACCACGACGGCGAGATCTACATCCTCTCCCAGGGTGGTCGCATCCACAAGATCATCGAGGAGCCGCCGCTGTGCGGCTTCACGACGTACTGCACGTCGTCCCCGGGCAGCTCCGGCGCCGCCGCCCAGATCGCGGCCACCGGCTCCGCCAGCATCACCGACAACAACTTCATCATCGCCGCCGGCGGCCTCCCGCCGTTCACGGTCGGGCTCTTCTTCTACGGCCCGGACCAGGTGGCGCTGCCGAGCGGCCTCGGCACGCTCTGCGTCGTCGGCAACTCGAGCATGCCGGCCACCCGGCTCTACCCCGCCGTCCAGGCAGACATCCTCGGCAGCGTGGCCCGGATCGTGGACTTCACGGATCCGGCTCAGTCGAGCGGCCCCGGGGCGATCCTCCCGGGCATGACGCTCAACTTCCAGTGCTTCTTCCGTGACAACATCATGGGGGCGCCGACCTTCAACTTCAGCAACGCGGTCTCGGTGCTCTTCTGCCCCTGATCGGTCGCTGACCCGAACGAGCGCGCCCGCGCGGTCCCAGGACCGCGCGGGCGCGTTCGTTCCCGCCGAGCGTCGGCGGGCGCGGTCGGACCGGAAGGGGCTCAGGCGCTCCGCTTCGCCTGCAGGTCGAGGTTGGCCTTGAAGATCTCGCCCATGAGCTCCCGCTTCAGGTCGGAGCGCGTGTCGCCGCTCTCCAGTCCCTGGACCTCGCGGTAGACCGACGCGACGCCCTCGTCCTGGCTGCCGGCGGCGCGCAGGCGCGCGATCTCCTCCTCCGTCGACTCCAGGGAGCGCGTCAGCTTCGCGATCCGCCGGTTGAGCTGGAGGAGCTCACGCTCCAGGTCGGCGCGGTCCCCGCCGCCCTGCAGGGACTCGGACATGGACTCGATGCGGGCGTTCGCCATCTCCAGATCCCTGGACCAGCGCTCGCGCTCCTGCTGCACGGCGCGCTGGATGACCTCCTCGGCCACCTCGCTCGCGGCGTCCTGCAGGGGCGTGCCCTCGGCCACCAGGCCCTCGAGCCGCTGGCGGTAGCCCATGCTCTCGGCCCGCGCGAGCAGCTCCTCCACGCCATCGGCGGAGGCCGGCGCCGGCTCGCGCTCGTAGAGCTGGTAGAGCTCCGTCTGCACGACCCGATCCCCGCCGCCGGCCACGGCGACGGAGAGGCCCTCCTCCGCCACCCGCTCGAGGGTGGCGATGGACGTGGCGGCCTCGTCCTGGTTGTGGGCGATGCCCACCGAGGCGCTGACCCGGAGGCGCTTCTCGCCCATGGTGAACTCCATCTCGCGGGCCCCCTTGAGCACCCGCTCGCTGATGGCCCGCGCGGCCGCGGGCATCGTGTGCGGGATCAGGACCATCAGGCGGTCGTCGATCAGCGTGCCCAGGAGGTCCCCGGCGCGGGTCTCCTTCTGCAGGAGCTCCACCAGCGCCTGGAGGATCGTCAGGCGCGCGTCGAAGCCGTGCATGGTCTGGATGTCCGCCAGCCGATCCACCTCGATGAGGAGGCAGGCCACCGGGTAGCTGTAGCGCCGCGCCCGGTCGAACTCGATCTGCATCAGCGACCGCACCTCGTCCGAGGAGAAGAGGGGCTTGCCGCTGGGGTTGAAGCTGAGGGTCGCGGGGTTCGGCATCGGGTGAAGGGCGCGGGCGCGGGAGACCCTGTGTTCGTCGACCCCCTCCCCGGGCCCCCTTGAGGACGGCGCCAGGGGCGACGGCCCCCGTCTCCATCCGAGAGGACCGGGCGGCTCCCTGGGGCCTCCCCTGGGCCCCTACCGGATCGCCAGGAGCCGCCGGCTCAGGACGCGGAGCCCGCCCCGAGGGCCGCCGCCACGCGGGCCGCGCCGCGGCCGTCCACGAGCCCCCGGCCGACCGCGGCCATGACCGCCCGCCGCTCCCCGTCCGACAGGAGGGCGGCGAGCGTCCGGGCGCAGGACTCGGGCTCCAG
>JASFWR010000198.1:0-7116 GCA_050049155.1 Planctomycetota bacterium
CGGCTCCCACTCCTCGCGGGGGTAGCCCTCGAGGCGCATGAGCCAGGTGTAGTAGTACTGCGCGTTGGCGAGCCCCTCGCGGGCCTCGTCCAGCATGGCGCCCTCGGACGACTCGAGCGGCGTGAGTTCCTCGACCAGGCCCGAGAGCTCGGAGCGCGCGGCGATCAGGTCCGAGGCCGCGAGCTTGGCCTTCGCGGCGCTCAGGCGGATGCGGCGGGCGCTGCGCTCGAGGGCCGGGGTGTCGAGCCCGGGCAGGCCCTTGAGGGCGGCCTCGTAGTGCTCGACGGCCAGCGCCCAGTCCTTCGCATCGGTGGCGGCGCGGGCCGCCGCCAGCTCGGCGTCCACCTGGTCGAGCAGGACGCCGTCCTGGCCCGGACCTTCGTGGTAGGCCCAGGCTCCCACGGGGAGCAGGAGCCAGCCGGCGATCATGAGTCGTCTCATCTGTTGGGTCCTCGTTCCTGGCTCCTGAACGGAGCGGGAGGCGGTCTTGTTGGAGTCTATCGGCTGGATCCGTTCCGGTGACGCAGCGGAGGTCAAGAGCCTGTGGGGAGGCCGCCCGGGTCCCTCCAGGAGGTCCGCCGGCGGGCCCAGGGGCTCCCGAAGGCCCGCAGCAGGGGCTGCAGGAGGGCGAGGATCGCCGCCCCGAGGGCCGCGGCCAGCAGGGCGTACTCGCGCCGCCCGAGCTTCAGCACCGCGTCCCGGTCCCCCTCGGCGGTCACGGAGCGGAGGACCTCGGAGGCCACCTGGCGCTTGTTGCCGTCGTGGTAGGCCCCGCCCAGCCGGAGCGCCATCTGGCGCAGGGCCGAGACGTCCTGCCGCGAGTTCCGTCCGTTGATGAAGCTGCCCTTCGTGGGGTCGCCGACCCCGACCACCAGCACCCCCCCGATGGACGGCGGCATCTTCGGCATCCCCGTGGGCGGAAGGGTGTCGCCGTCGCTGGCCACGATGAGCGTGGTGCTCCCGGGCGCCCAGTCGTCCGCGATGCGCGCGGCCTCCTCGAGCCCGTCGAACAGCCGCGTCTCGCCGGACTTGAACGCGAAGTGCATGGGCAGGTCGCTCAGCACGTTCCGGACGACCTCGGAGTCGGAGGTGTCCACCACGACCGGCATGGCGCCGGTGTAGGTGGCGACGATCGAGATCTTGTACTGGCCGATGGCCACGCGGCCGAAGATCGAGTCGAGCACGTCCCGGGCGCGCCCCGTCCGGCTCTGGGCGGCGTCGGGCCCGGCGTCCTCCAGGCGCATGGAGGGCGAGACGTCGAGGACGAGCACGAGGTGACGCCACTCGTCGGGCCCCTGGGCGGCGAGCCGGTGGGCCCTCGGCTTCACGTCCAGCATCAGGCTGGAGAGGCCGAAGGCGAGGGCGGCGGCGCCGGCCGCCCGGAGCAACGGCACGGCCTGGGTCCAGGCCGCCGCGGCGCCGCCCGGGCCGAAGGCGAGATGCCTGACCCTGCGGACGCGACGGAGGTGCAGGAGCTCCCCCGCGAGGGTCAGGGCGAAGGCGCCCGCGGTGAGGATGATCGTCCAGTCGCTCATCGGGGGATCACCAGGGCGTGGCCCGCAGGAAGAGCTGGAGGAGGGCGTGGAGCGCGAGGGCCACCAGCCCGAGCAGACACCAGAGCTCGAAGTCGTCGAGCTGCTCCCCGGCGACCTTCTCGAGCTCGGCCACCTGCATCTCGTCGATGCGCTGGAAGACCGTCTCGAGGGCCGCGGGGTCCCCCGCGGCGAACATCTCCCCGCCGGTCAGGGAGGCGATGTTGAGGACCTCACCCGGCACGTTGCCGCTCGCCACGTGCACCCCGTAGACCACGACCCCGCTCTTCTTGAGGCGGTCGGCGATGACCTCGTCCTGGCCGCCGGAGAGGTCGGACGAGTACCCGTCGGAGATCAGGATGATCATCCGGTCCCCCTCCTCCCGGCTGGCGAGCACGTCGCGGCACGCGTTCAGGGCCTTGCCGATCGAGGTCCCCCCGAACCAGGGCGGCAGCGTCCCGCGCTTGGGGTCCATGAAGGGGGGCGCGCAGCGGAAGGCGCTCGTGTCGTTGGTGAGCGGGCACCAGTGCAGGACGTTGTTCCCGAAGAAGGTCAGGCCGAAGGCGTCCCCGTCCCGGTAGTCGAGGAACCCGTTGATGGCCTCCATGGCCGCGTCGTAGCGGGAGCCCTCCCCGAAGTCCGCGGTCATGGAGCCGGACACGTCCACGCAGAACTGGATGTTGGTGAGCCGGCGCTTGGTGGAGGGCGCGCCGATCTTCTGGGGTCCGGCCAGGAGGATGACCGCCACCGCCAGCAGGAGCGGGGACACCGACTCCGCGAGGCGCAGGAGGACGGAGAGGCCCACGCCCCGGGAGCGGCGGTCCGGCCGGGCCGTCCCGTCGAAGGGCAGGGGCAGGCGTCCGCCCCTCCCGGACCAGACCAGGGCCAGCAGGAGCAGCGGGACCGCCAGGAGCGACAGGACCCAGGGGTGGCCGAAGCTCAGGCTCATGCGCCGTGCCCTCCAGGGCCGGCGGAGCCGTGCGCGGGGGTCCCGCGGTAGGGGGCGAGGAGCCCGTCCAGGTCGAGGGCCTCCCCGTCGGTGCCGGGCCGGTGCAGCCAGCGCTCCAGCTGGACGAACAGGGGCCCAGCCTCCGGGTCCTCCCGGAGCGCGGCGACCGCCCGGGCCACCGGCGCGTCCCCGAGGTCCCGCCGGTCACGCCAGTGGGCGAGCAGCAGCCGCTCGAGCTGGGCCTGCTCCGCCGTGGAGAGGTCCCCCGTGCTCGCCCGCGCCACGAGCGGGGCGAGGCGGTCGGCGAGGGTCACGGGCGCCGCGGCCTCCCGCACCGCCGCGCGCTCGTCCTTGCGGCGGCCGACCGTGAGGAGCGCCACCAGGCCAGCCAGCCAGGCGGCGGCGAGCAGGGTCATGCCGGTGCGGTACCCGCCCACGCTCTCGGGCACCGGGACGTCGAGGTCGCTGGGCTCCACCTCCTCCGGGGCCAGGAGCGCCTCCACCACGACCTCCAGCACCGGCGGGTCCCAGGGGGCGCCCGCCTCGGCGGGCTCCAGGAGCGCCGCGAGGTCCAGCGTCCCCTCCTCGAAGGGGGTCACCTCGAGGTTGTAGCGCCACCCGGTGCCGTGGGGGAACACGTTCAGCACCCGCACGATCGCGGTGGCGAGGCCGGGGTCGGCGACCGGGCGCGCCTGCAGCTTCGGGCCGGCGATGGGCAGCTCCTCGATGCGGACGCGCATGCCCACCGAGGTGCTCGCGACCGGCTCCTGCCCGTCGGCGGCGGCCGCCTTCGGGGAGGGGGCCTCGAGGGCCGGTGGCGTCGCTCCCGAGCTCGGGGCGAGGAGGACGAGGGACAGCAGGGGCGCGGCGATCATCAGCGTCCTCCCGCGAGCACGGCGCGGTCCTTGAGGAAGAGCCGGAGGGGCTGGGCGAAGGGCTGATCCGTGCGGATCAGCAGGTGGTCGATGCCGCCCCGGCGGAGCGCGCGGCGCGCCTCCTCGGGGTCGAGGCGCTCCCGCCGCCCGTGGGTCACGAAGGCCTCGCCGGTCTCCGCCTCCTCGGCGCGCAGGAAGCCCGCCCCCCGCAGGTCGACCTCCGCGGGGTCCTGGAGCTGGAGCACGACCACGTCGTGCACCTGGGCCATGAGTTTCAAGGCGTCCAGGGCCTCGGGCTCGTGCAGGTCGCTCAGAACGAACACCAGGGCCCTGTTGGAGAGCCGCGCGTTCAGCTCCGTCACCCGCCGGGCGAGGGTGGTGCGCTCGCCGTCGCGGTAGGTGCGGAGCTTGACGAGCCACTGCATGACCTCGTCCTTGGAGAGGCTCGGGTTCACGCGCAGGTCCCGCTCCCCCGTCCCGAGGAGCCCGACGGGGCTCACCCGGTCGAGGCACGCGAAAGCGAGCCCGCCCGCGAGCTGCGCGGCCACCTCGTACTTGCTCCTGCGCGTCGAGGAGAGGGTCATGGAGCCCGAGGTGTCGAAGAGGATCCACGCGGGCATGCGCTTCGGCGCCTCGTACTCCTTGATGTGCACCTCGCCCGTCCGCGCGGTGACCCGCCAGTCGATGGCGCGCACCGGGTCCCCGGGCACGTAGGGCCGCGACTGGACGTACTCGAGGCCCGAGCCCAGGAACCGCGAGCGGTCCGTCCCGTGGCTGAGCGTGTCCGCCAGCCGGCGGATCGCGATCATGTAGCGCCGCGTGTCGAGGGGGTCGACCGCGGGCAGCGTGTGCTCCGGCGCGGCGCGCCGGGGGGCCCCGGTGAGCTCCATGGCCTCAGGAGGCGCCCAGCTCGCCCAGCATCTCCTGGAGGATGACCGAGGTGTCCCGGCCCTCCGCCAGCGCCTCGTAGCTCGCGCGGATGCGGTGCAGGATCACGTCCTCGGCGAGGGCGAAGAGGTCCTCCGGGATGACGTAGTCGCGCCCGTGGATGAGCGCGCGGGCGCGCGACGCCTTCACCAGCGCGATCCCCGCCCGGGGCGAGGCGCCCAGCTCGAGCTCGGGGTGCTTGCGGGTGCGGTCGACGATCTCCATCACGTGCTCGATGAAGGCCTCCGACACGTGGACCTTGGAGACGTCCTCCATGGCGCGCGCCAGCTCCTCGCGCCCGCCCACGCTGCCCTGGTCCACCATGTCGAACTCGGTCTTCACCATGGCGCCGCCGCTCTCGTCGCGGCGGATCCCGAGCCTGGCGTTCCGGCGCAGGACCTCCTTCTCGTCCTCGGTGTTCAGGTACTCGAGGCGGTGGAGGAGCATGAAGCGGTCGAGCTGGGCCTCGGGGAGCTCGAAGGTGCCCGCCTGCTCCACCGGGTTCTGCGTCGCGATGACGAGGAAGGGCACCGGCAGCCCGTAGTTCTCGTTGCCGATGGTGATCCGCCGCTCCTGCATGGCCTCCAGCAGGGCGCTCTGGACCTTGGGCGCGGCGCGGTTGATCTCGTCCGCCAGCAGCAGGTTCGTGAAGATCGGGCCCTTGTGGGTTTTGAAGGTCTGGTCCCGCTGGTCGAGGATCTCGGAGCCGAGGATGTCCGAGGGGAGCAGGTCGATCGTGAACTGGATCCGCGCGAAGTCGAGGTCGACCGTCTTGGAGACCGCCGCCACGAGCAGCGTCTTGGCCAGGCCGGGGACGCCCTCCAGCAGCAGGTGGCCGCCGGTAAGGAGGGCGATCAGGATCCGCTCGACGACGACCTCCTGGCCGACCACGACGCGCCCGACGCGCTCCTTGATCTCCGCCAGGAAGCGGGCGGTCTCGTCGAACTGGGGGGCAGGGGGGCGCTCGAGGGTCGTCATCGTGGGGTCGCGGCAGGTCGTCCGAGGACGGCGGGAAGGGGGGACGGCTCCGACGATAGGCGGGCCGGGGAGACCCGCTACCGTCCCGTTCCTGGATTCGTGGCCGGGTGCGGGGCGTCCCGGGCGGCTGCACGTTCCTTACAGCGCTTCGCGGGATGAACGCCGCGATCCGCCCACTCGGCGGTACGGAAATCCGGGAAACTCGCCGAA
Organism: Planctomycetota bacterium; assembly: GCA_050049155.1. GTDB lineage: Bacteria > Planctomycetota > UBA1135 > UBA1135 > Saltatorellus. Next base: position 5,472 of record JASFWR010000198.1, read on the forward strand.
CTCGGTCCTGGAACCGTCGTAGGTCCCCCGACGCGCGCCACGCCGGCCCCCGAGCCCGCGTGGCCCGGACCCAACGAACCTCGCACCCCGTTCAAGATGATGCTCACGCTGCTCACCGCCATGGCCGCCGTGGCCCCTTCCCCCGCGGCCCCGGCCACCCCGGCCCCCTGCGCCCCCGTCGTCCGCCCCATCGCCCGTCCCGGGGACGGGCACCTCGACGAGCTCCGGCACCGCGCCCGCGAGATCGAGGAGACGATCAAGGACCTCCACCGGGAGCTCGGGGAGATCGAGCGGATGATGGAGCGCGAGATGAGGGAGCGCGAGGACGAGGAGCGAGGCGCCGCGGTGTGGCTCGAGGACCTCGGGGAGGCCGAAGGAGCCTTCATCGTCCAGGTGGACGGCACCTCCGGCCGCCAGGTGATGGTCGACGGTGAGCGCTCCGAGCTGATCGAGCGGCTCGTGGAGGAGCTCGGCGAGCGGGGTGGCCCCGACGGCGAGCGGATGCGCCGCGTCATCGTCCGCATGGGCGAGGGCGAGCCGCTGGTGGACCTCGACGAGGAGGGCATGCCCGGCGGCGTGTTCGTCTTCGAGGCGGACGAGGAGGAGCACCACGGGGACCATGACGGCGAACACCACCGCGAGATGGTCCGTGAGTTCGAGTTCCCCGGCGGCCACGGAGAGGTCCACGTGGGGGTCGAGCTGCACGGCGACCACGGCTTCGACGGCGACCTCGAGGAGATGCTCGAGGAGCTCGAGATCGACCTCGACGACCTCCCGGTCCACGGCCTCAGGCAGCGCATGATCCGCATCGGCGCCAGGCGCGGCCACGACGAGGAGCACGACCACGACGGCCACCACGAGGAGCACGACGTGCACCACTTCGAGTTCCCCGGCGGCCACGGCGAGGTCCACGTGGTGGAGATGCACGGCGATCACGGGCACGACGACCATGGGCACGGGGTGGACCTCGAGGAGATGCTCCACGAGCTCGGCATCGACCCGGACGGCATGGACGGCCGCGAGGTCCACGTCGAGGTGGAGATCGAGTCCGAGGACGAGCACGGCCACCACGTCGAGCACCGCGTGATCCGGATCGGCGGTGAGCACGGCCACCACGAGGAGCACCACGAAGAGGAGTGCGAGGACGAAGACGATCACCACGAGGGCCGCTGGCACGACGGCCATCACGACGACGACGACCACGACCACGACGGGCACCACGAGACGCACGACGGGCACCCGGAAGAGGTCGTCGTGATCGGTCCGGGCCTCGACCGCCGCATCCGCTGGCGGTCCAACGCGCCGGTCCCCATCGAGTTCGACCTCGAGGAGCTGGAGCTCGGCCCCGGCGTCGTGGACCTGAGCCGCAGGGCGGACGGCCGGCGCCGCGTGCGGATGGAGCGGCGGCGGTCCGACCCCCGCGAGCGGCAGGAGATCATGGAGGGGATGCGGCGCCGCGCCATGGAGCGGCAGGCTCAGGCGAACCGGGGCGGCTTCCCCCAGGAGATGCAGCGGGCCATGCGCGAGCTCCAGGAGGAGATGCGCGCCATGCGGCGCGAGATGAACGAGATGCAGCGCCGCTTCCGCCAGCGCTGACCCCCGCCCGTCGCCGGGCGAGACACCCCGCGGGCCCGGGCCGGCCGCG
>JASFWR010000199.1:0-6998 GCA_050049155.1 Planctomycetota bacterium
TGCGGGATCACTGGGTGCCCCGGCTGGAGCGCCGGCTCACCCCGGCCGAGTTCGCGGCCGAGGCCTGAGCCCGGCGACGGGGCCCGCCGGACCTATCCCCCGGGATCAGGGGCCCCTGGGATCAGCGGGGCTTGTAGTCCGGGCAGGTGCGGGCGTTGGGACGCTCCGGGCGGCGGCAGGCGTCGCCGTAGTCCCACTTGCACCGGTCACACAGGTAGCCGCCCCCGCCCACCCCGGACTTGAGGGCGCGGAAGGGGGCCCCGAGCAGGGCCAGCAGCTGCCGCAGCAGGGCACCCATGGGGCCGAGCGGCGCCGGCCCCGAACGGGGGCCAGCGCCGGCGCACGCTCACCTGCGGGCCGAGCTGCCCGCGAGCACCTCGATGCGGCCGATGTCGATCACCGGCGGCGTCCCGGTCGTGTCCTCGGACGCCAGCACGGCGGCCTGGAGCTCGACCCCGAAGACGCCGATGTCGTAGCCGTCGAAGAAGGCGAGGTCGTACCGGCGGGAGGAGCAGGTCACCTCGGCCACGGTCTCGCCGGCGAAGGAGATGGTCCAGGCGTCGCGTCCGTCGATGACCGCCCGCTCGAGCCAGCCGCGCTCGCGGAACCGGCCCTGGCGCGCGGAGGTGCGGGCCTGCCGCGTCTCCAGGTAGGCATTGACCTTGGAGAGCTCCTCGTCGTGGCGCTGGGCCTGGGAGTTCACGTCCTCGCGGAGTTTGGCGAGTTCCATGCGCGCCGTCGCGGTGCGGTGACGGGTGCGGGCGTTCTGGCGCGTCACGGTGCCCTCGGGCGCCGAGGCGATCACGGCGTCGTAGGCCACCACGACCTCGCGCCAGTTCTCGGAGGTGGGCGAGCGGAGCTCGATCACCTTGTCGAAGGCGGCGTCCGCGGCGGTGAGCAGGGAGGCCGTCTCCTCGGTGATTCGGGGGACGTCCACCGTCCGGGCCTTGGTCGGCTTCTCGGTCGCCGTGCGGGTGGGCTTGGTGGGCAGCGGCACGGTGGCCGCCTGCCAGGCCGTCCGGCCCTCGGCCGCGTCCACCGGGATGAGCGCCGAGGCCTCGATCCAGGCGCGGGTGTTGGCGGGCGCCTGGACGAGCACCCAATCCTCCCCCATGGCGGCGGCCTTGTTGGCGCGCTCGATGAGCTTGACCCGCTGGCCCGCGTTGAGCTTGGAGGAGCGCAGGGGCATGGCGCTGCGGTCGAGGTCCGGGCTGGGGCGCATGTTCACGCGCGTCCCCGTGACGACCAGCACGCCGTCCACGGCCGTGGGCTGCAGGTACTTGCCGAAGACCCACACGGGGAACCCGCCGCCGATCTCCACCTCGCGGAAGGGCGGCTTGCCCTGACTGGTGGAGAAGGCGCGGACGATGGTCCCGGGCTCCAGCTCCACGAAGGACGAGCCGTTCGGGTCCGGGAAGTTCCGGACCGCCGTGGTCGTCGTGGTCCTCTGGAACTCGCCGTCCTGTGCGGGGACGACGGCGGCCTCGGCGGGCCGGACGGATGCGGTGGCCACGGCGAGGAACGCCGCCGCGGCGAGGATGCGGTGCTTCATGTTGTTTTCCCCTCGGTGCGCGGGCCCGCTCCGGTGCGATGCGGAGGTGCGGAGACCCGGCTCGTAGGGAGCCGCGACCTGCGGCTCCGCTCCGGACTGTAGGGATCGGGACCAGCCCATTCCAGCGGGAGGCGGCGGTCCCGATCCGGGCCACCGCCCCTCCCCCCCGGCGGCCTGGGGGGCCGATTGGGGCGGCCGATGGGCGCGGCCGAGGGTGCTGCCCGCCTCGGGCTCCTCCCGGGACCTCCACCGCGGCGACCCGGACGATGGGAGGCGAGCCGCGGCAGTGAGTCCCGCAGGGCGGCCCCTGGGGAGTGCCGGCCCGAGGATCACGCGGCGCGCGAGGCGGCGCCCCCTCCAGGGCCCCGTCCGGTGGATCCGGCAGTGGATCCTGCGGTGGACCCCGCCGCGGCCCCTGCACCCGGCCTCCACCCGGCGGCGCTCCCACGGCCGAGGCGCCGGGTGAGGGCCGGCGCTCCATCGCCTCGACGGGCACCACGCGCCCCCGGGGGAAGGCCAGCTCCCGTCCCCGTGCCGACACACGGCGCGGACGGGACCTCCAGCGGGCTCGCGGGGAAGGAGTCCCGGGAGCGGGGCTGGAAGGGGATCCAGGGGGCGACTAGGCTCTCCGCGCCCACCCTCGACCATGCGCCAGTTCCTCCGAGCCAAGATCCACCGCGCCACGGTGACCGAGGCCAACCTCGACTACATGGGCTCCGTGACCATCGACGCGGAGCTCATGGAGCGCGTGGACCTCGCGCCCTACGAGAAGGTGCTGATCGTGGACAACACGAACGGCGCCCGGCTGGAGACGTACGCCATCCCCGGGGAGCCGGGCTCGGGCGTCCTCTGCATCAACGGCGCCGCCGCCCACCTCGTGAAGGAGGGCGACCAGGTCATCCTCATGGCCTTCGGCTTCGGCGAGGCCGCCGGCACGCCGCGCCAGATCCTGGTGGACGAGCGGAACGCGTACGTGCGGGACATCGACACCAGCGAGCGGGGCGTCATCGACGCGGTCCCCGCGCCCTGAGGCGCCCCCCGGCTCGCACCCACGAGACCTTCCAGGCGGCCTCCGCGCGCCGACGGGAGGCCGTGTTCGCCCGGACCGAGGTCAGTCCGTCGGCTCCATCCCCAGCGCGGCGGCCGCCGCGGCGCGCGCGCGGACGTGGGCCTCACGCAGCGGGAGCCCCAGCGCCTCGGCCAGCGCCACGACGTCGTCGTGCTCGCAGAACAGGTCGCGGGGACCATCGGCGCTGCGGCCGGGGTAGTCCGGCCGGACGCGCTGCTTGACCCGCACGTCCACGCCGGCGACGGAGACCGTGCACCAGCGGCGCTCGCACTCCACCCGGTCCGCCCGCGCCCACCGCACGCCGAAGGTCGAGGAGCGCTCCAGCAGCAGCGCCACGAGCTCGGGGCGCCGGGCCGGCCGAACGAGCGCCGTGAGCAGCACGCCGGGGCGGTCCTTCTTCATGGACACCGGCGCGGTCCAGACCTCCAGCGCGCCGGCGCCGCGCAGCGCCCCCACGAGGTCGCCGATCGCCTCCGCGCTCATGTCGTCGAGGTTGACCCGGAGCTCCTCCACCGCCCCCGTGGCGCCGCCGGCAGAGCTCGCCGCGCCGAGCTGGACCCGGAGCAGGTTGGGCGGGCCCTCCTCGGGGTCGCGGGTCCCCGCGCCGTACCCCACGCGGTCGACGCTCCACTGGAAGCCCGGGAGCTCGATGACCGCGTCCGCGCCATCCCGGCCGAGGGCGCAGAGCTCCGCGAGGATCGCCGCCCCGGTCGGCGTGCAGCGCTCGCCGCCGCCCCCGCCGAGACGGTGGGGCAGGCCGCGCAGCAGCTCCGCCGTGGCGGGCGCCGGCACGGGCATCTCCCCGTGGGCGCAGCGCACGACGCCCGAGCCCAGCAGCGGCGGCGACGCGAAGCCGCGGGTCACCCCGAGCCGCTCGAGCCCCAGAGCGGCGCCCCCCACGTCCACCAGCGTGTCCACGGCGCCGACCTCGTGGAAGTGCACCTCCTCCGGGCTGCAGCCGTGGACGCGCCCCTCGGCGATCGCGATCCGGGTCAGCACGCGCACCGCGAAGGCGCAGGCCTCCGCCGAGAGGGGCGAAGCCTCCAGCATGGCGCTCAGGTCCGCGAGCCCCCGGTGCGGGGGCTCCGTCGTCTCCGGGGTCCGGACGTCCAGGTGGAGCCCGGACAGGGACCCACGCCAGACGGTCTCCGACGAGAGCCGCGCCTCCCCGGGGACCACGGCCTCGGCGAACGCCACCAGGTCCTGGAGCTGGAAGCGCGGGTCGCCGAGGTCCAGCAGGCCAGCCAGGAACATGTCCCCCGCCATGCCGCCGAATGGCTCGAGGACGAGCACGCTGCCCTCCGTGGACTCGCTCACCGCGCTCGCATCCGCTTCGGTCGCCGACATGCAGCGGAGGGTAACCGGCCGCCTCCAGCGCCTCGACCCTCTTCGACCGAGAGACGCCGCGTTCCAGGGCGCCCTCGGACCACGAGCGTCCCGGCCGCACTTGCCGCCCCGGCCGCCGGCACGGCCCTCGCCGGCCCGCCGCCCCCGGCCCGCCCCACCGATCCCCGCTGTACCCCAGCGAGTCTCGCCGGTCCTCGCCGGGCACGAGCCTCAGGCGCGCGCCAGGGCGAGAACGTCCACGCGCCTCGCCCCCGCACGCCGCAGCGCCACGGCGCACTCGTGGGCCGTCGACCCGCTGGTGACCACGTCGTCCACGAGCCAGACATGGACCGAGGACGGGATCCGCCCCCGGACCCGGAACGCGCCCCGGACGTTGCTCCGCCGACCGGGGGCGCCGGGCGATCCCTGGGGCGGCGTGGCGCGGATCCGACGGAGCAGCGGCACCACCCGACCGGCCCCCGCCCGCTCGAGCTCGGCCGCGAGCCGGACCGCCGGGTCGTACCCCCGCTCCAGCCGCCTCGACGGGTGGGACGGCACGGGCACCAGCACGTCTCCGCCCACGCAGGTTGGGCCGAGGTCGGAGTCCGACGCCCTCCGTCCCGCCGGGGAGGACGACGGAGACGGGGGCCTCGACGACGGAGCCCACGCCTCCAGGGCGAGCTGCACCAGCGGCGCGGCGAGGTCCCGCCGCCCGCCGTGCTTCAGCGCCAGGACGCACGCGCGGGCCGCCGCGTCGCGATAGCTCCACGCGGGATGAACGCGCCCGAAGGCGGGGGCCCGACGGGCGCAGCTCCGGCAGGGCGTCCGCCCGCTCACCCCAGGCGGAAGCTCCCCGGCGCACCTGGGGCAACGCCTCGGGGACCGCGAGGCACAGGCCGCGGGCGCTCCCTCCTCGGGCTCACCGAACGCCAGCGCCCCAGGCCGATGCCCGCCACACCATGCCCCTCCTCGGCCCAGCGGCGTCCGCTGCGGCGAGCCCCGCACGGAGCTCAGCGGCGGCACCGCACCTCCATCACGCGAGGTCGCGAAGGCATCACGCGAGGCCGCGAAGGCATCACGCGAGGCCGCGAAGGCACTGACCCCAACGGACTCCACGTCCACCGGGGCGCCACACAGCCAGCAGCGAGCGGGCCAGATCCAGTCCGCCGCCTGGGCGACCGCCACCCGCAGCGAACGGACCGCCGCTCGAACGACGGCGGCCATGGCTCGCCGCGCGCCGGTGCCCGCTCCGCGCGCTACGGCGCCGTCCCCCTCCGCTCCTTCTCGCTCCAATCGTTCACGCTCCACTCCATCACGCTCCACGCCTTCGAGCTCCACCCGAACCCACTCGGCGCAGCCGGTCGACGACGGCCCCGGCCTCGACCCGGAGACGCACGGACGACGGCCCGGTGTCGCCCGGCAGGTGCAAGCTCGGCCATGCCCTTCCAGGCCAGGCCGAGCGCCGCGCCTCGGCTCAGATCGCCTCTTCCGCCGCCTCGAGGTCGAAGTCCTCGGGCAGGCCGCGGGCGATCCCGAGCTTGGGGACCCCGACGCGCTCGGGGCGGGGTCGATCCTCGGCCACAGGCGGCTGGGGCAGGCCGGTCTCGCGGATCAGGCGCCCCACGTAGTCCTCCACCGTGTCGTCCTCGCTGGACTCGACGCCGAACAGGTCGCCGATCTCACGGGCCATGGTCGGCTCCGCCCGGAAGTCCCTGGGGTTCCGGGTGAAGTACTCGCGGACGTAGCGGCGGAAGGCCCACACGGACCACCACCATCCGCTGAACAGGAGGGCGATGGCGCCGGCCACGATGACCCCGACCCACACCATGGACAGGGGCGGGTCCCCCGCGCCGGAGGTGCGGAACTGCCCCACCAACTGCAGGCCGAAGCCGGCCAGCAGGAAGGCGAAGCCGAGGGTGGTCTGAACCCGGTTGTAGACGTACTCGCGGACGCTCTGCAGCCGGCCGTAGCTCCGCCCGAAGTACCGGGCCACCAGGGACCTCGGGTGCTCGAACAGCGTGGAGTTGGCGATCAGGAACGCGCCCACGATGCACAGGACCAGACCGAGGGAGGTCCAGTCCGCGGCTCCGAAGAGGTCGTCGTCGGGGCGGATCGAGGCCAGGGACGCCATGCGGAGAAGGTAGGTGGCGGCGTGGGGTGGAGCAAGGAGGGCGGGGAATTCGAGGCCGAGCCGCGGATCGACGCGGGACGGCGCCCCGGAACGGGCGCGTGGGGCCCCCGCGGGAGCCCTCCCGGCCGAGCACCCCCTCCCGTGACCTGCGCAGCGGCCGGGCCGCACCGCAGGACCCGTTCAAACGGCAGCATTTATTCGGGCGGCAGGGTTCATTCGGGCGGCAGGGTTCATACGAGCGGCACGGGAGACGGCCCCCGGCGAGCGCGCCGGCGCGGCGCGCGCTTGAAGTGGGGCGGCCAGGGGAACAAGCTCGGGGCGCCGGAGGTCCGGCTCCCGGAACCCATGAAGATCCACGCCCCCAACGCCGAGCTCGTCGCCAGGCACGACTGGACCGACGGCCTCGCCACCTTCTCGGTGCGCCCCGTCGGCTGGACCTTCCCGGACTTCGTGCCCGGGCAGTTCACCAACCTCGCCCTCCCCGAGGGGGAGGACTGGGACGCCGAGACGGGCGCCAACGTCCGGCGCGCGTACTCCATCGCCTCGCCCCCGGGATCGGAGGCGGTGGACTTCTTCATCCGCCGCGTCGACGGCGGCGCCCTGACGCCGCGGCTGTTCGACCTGCCCGTGGGCAGCGCCCTCTTCATGGAGCAGCGCGCCGCCGGCCACTTCACCCTCGCCGGCGCCACCGACAGCGAGGACCTGATCCTCGTGGGGACCGGCACGGGCGTGGCCCCGTACCGCCCCATGCTCCACGACCCGGCCACCCGGAGCCGCTTCGGCCGGACCATCGTGCTCTACAGCGACCGGCACGTGCGGGACCTGGGCTACGTGGACGAGTTCCGCGCCATGGAGGACGAGGGCTTCCTCTTCCTCCCGACCATCACGGGCGATGAGCCGGAGGACGCCTGGGCCGGCCT
>JASFWR010000200.1:0-6997 GCA_050049155.1 Planctomycetota bacterium
GCCCGCCACCGACCCGAAGGCGCGCAGGAGCGCCCGGCGGCGGGCCGGGCCTACCCCGGCGATCCCGTCGAGCTTGCTGGTGATCTTCCCGCGCTCCTTGCGGTGGTAGGTGATCGCGAAGCGGTGCGCCTCGTCCCGGATGCGCTCCAGCAGGTGCCGCACCTCGCTGTGGGCGCCGAGCACCACGGGCACGGTCGCGCCCGGGAGCCACACCCGCTCCTCCACGGGCCCCTTGCGCCGGCCGCGAACGGTGCGCTCCCCCCGGGCCTTGGCCAGGCCGATGAGCGCCACGTCGAAGGCCCCCGCCTCCTGCCGCGCGAGCAGGGCGCGCTCCAGCTGGGGCGGCCCACCGTCGATCACCACCAGATCCGGCAGGTCGCCCTCGCGCTGGCCGCGCTCGAGGCTCCGGCGCACCACCTCGTGCATGGACGCGAAGTCGTCCTGCCCGTCGACGTCCCGGATCTTGTAGCGCCGGTACCCGGACCGGTCCGAGTGCCCGCGGCGGAAGCGCACGCGGCTGGCCACCACGTGGCTGCCCTGGGTCGTGGAGATGTCGAAGCAGTCGATCACCTCCGTGCCGGGGTCCAGATCGAGGAGGTCCACGAGCCCCGCGAGGGCGTCGGCGTCCCGGTCCTCCTCGTCCGCCTGGCGCTGGAGGCCCTGGGCCGCGTTCTCGAAGGCCACGTCCAGCATGCGCTTGCGGTCGCCGCTGGAGGGGACGATCAACCGCGCGCCGAGGAGCTCCTCGAGCAGCCCCTGCTCCGCGGGCGCCATGGGCAGCACGATCTCGGTGGGCGCCGCCCGGCGGCCGGGGGCGTAGATGGCGCTCAGCACGCTGTGGAGGAGCTCCTCGTCCGGTAGCTCCGAGCGGAAGTGGTGGGTCCGGGACTCGGCCATCCGCCGGTCGCGCCAGGCGATCCGGTGCACGGAGGCCCGGCCCCCGCGGCGCGCGAGGCCGAGCACGTCGCGGTCCACGGCGTCCTTGGGCCGCACCCCCTGGCCCTCCACCGTCCGCCGCAGCGCCGTGAGGCGGTCCCGCCACTCGGCGGCGCGCTCGTACTCGAGGGCCTCCGACGCGGAGTTCATCCGGCGGCGTAGGTCCTCCTCCAGCTCGGCCGCGTCCCCGGAGAGGATGCGTGACGCCCGCTCCACGAGGTCCGCGTAGTGGACCGGCTCGATGGCCCCCACGCAGGGGGCGCTGCACAGGCCGATCTGGTGCTTGAGGCACGGGCGCGTGCGGTTGTCCATGACCGAGTCGGGGCAGTCCCGCAGGGGCACGATCCGGTGCAGGTCCGCCAGGGTGCGCCGCAGGGCGCCCGCGCTCGCGAAGGGGCCGAAGTAGCGGGACCGCCCGCCCTCCTTGCCGATCTCGGGCGAGTGCGCGCGCACGTGCTTCAGCCTCGGGAAGCGATCGCTCAGGTCGATCCGCAGCATCCGGAAGGACTTGTCGTCCTTGAGCCGGATGTTGTGAGGCGGCTTGTACTGCTTGATGAGGGTGTCCTCGAGCAGCAGGGCCTCCTGCTCCGTGCGGGTCACGATGGTCTCCACGGAGTCCGCCTCGTCGCCGAGGAAGCGGATCAGGATCCGGCCGTCGTTCTCGGGGCGCCGGTAGGCCGTCAGCCGGCTCCGGAGGTTCCCGGCCTTGCCCACGTACAGCACGCTCCCGTCCGCCGCCCGGAAGATGTACACCCCCGGCCGCTTCGGGATCTCCGCCGGCCACCAGCCGGGGTCCGTGGAACCGCTGCCCGTCACGCTGTCGGTATAGGCCGCGCAGGGTCCCGGCGCAACGCGCCTCCCGCGCCCTCCTTCGCGGGGCCTCCTTCGCGGCGCGCCCCGAGCTTCAGAGGCTCTGCTCCATCGCCTCGACCATGCGCAGTTGGACCCGCGCCCGGTCGAGGTTGTGGCCCTCGCGCTCGATCTTGAAGTACTCGTCCCCGAGCACGTGGTCGGCGAGGAAGCGCATCCCGATGGTCAGGGTCACGATGCGGGCCGCGAAGGCCATGTGCTCCACCTCGAACCCGTTCAGGAAGCCGCTGGCCTTCTCCAGGTACCCGTCGCAGAGCGCGCCGTAGAGCTCCACGTCGACCCCCACGCGATCCAGGTCCCGCTCGTCCTCGTCCGAGGTCGCCGCAGTGAACCGCACCAGGTCACCGAAGTCGAAGAGGGAGTAGCCCGGCATGCACGTGTCCAGGTCGACGATGCAGCGCGGCTGGCCGCTCTCGCTGTCGAAGAGCACGTTGTTGAGCTTCGTGTCCCCGTGGATCACCCGCCGCGGCATGCGCCCCGCCCGCAGGGCGTCCTCGAAGACGGACAGCTGGGCCCGGCGGGCCTCCACGAAGTCCAGCTCCGCCTGGACGTCCGCGCGCCGCCCGAGGGGGTCCCGGCGGCAGGCGTCGTCGAGCTGGGCGAGCCGCGCCTCCGAGTTGAAGAAGTTGGGGATCGTCTGGCGCAGCTCGGTGGCGGGCAGGGTGCTGAGCTTGATCTGGAAGTCACCGAAGGCCAGCGCCGCCGCGCGCGCCATCTCCGCGTCCTTGGGGTGGTCGTAGGACTCGGTGCCCTCCACGAAGTGGTACGTCCGCCACGGCGTCCCCATGGCGACGACGTAGTCGCTCCCGTCCCGCGCGGGCACCAGCTCGAGGGCCGTGAGGCCGTCGCCCGACCCGGCCCGCGCGAGGTGGCGGGTCACGACCCCCACGTTGTGCATCAGGGCCGGGATGTCCCGGAAGACACGGTCGTTGAGGCGCTGGTGCACGAAGCGCCGCGCGGGGCCGGCGCCCCCGCCGGGGTTCCAGGTGGAGACGAGTGTGTCGTGGATGTGTCCGCGGTGGAGGCTGTTGATCCCCACCAGGTCCCCCTCCATCTCGAAGAGGCGGACCGCGGCCTCGAGCTCGACGCCCGTGAGGTCGGGGAGCGCGCTCACGCCTCCCCCCTGGGCGCGCCCGAGTTCACGTGGAAGTGCAGGTGCTTGGAGTCCTGGTAGGCCCCGAGGTTGGTCAGCACCCGCGCCGCGCCGTGCTCCGTCTCCACGTCACGGGCCACCTCCCGCACCACGTCCAGCACGTCCCCGAGCAGCTCGGCCGGCGCGCCGCCGAGGTCGGTCAGCGAGGGCACGTGCCGCTTCGGAACGACGACGATGTGGACCGGCCAGAACGGCCGCGTGTGGTGGTAGGCGAGCACCGTGTCGGTCTCGCGCACCACCTCCACGGGGGTCCGCCCGGAGAGGACCTCGTCGCAGTAGAAGTCGCTGGTCACGCCCCCATGATGCCGGAAGCGCCCCCCGCGCGCCGGGAGGGGGCGGTGAAGTGGCGCGATCGTGACTCGCTCCGGGGCCCGAGGGCCTCAACGCGAGAGCTCGATCTCCTCCAGCTGCTTCAGCCGGTCCCGGAGCCCGGTGGCCTCCTCGAAGCGCAGCTCCCCGGCCGCGAGCAGCATGTCCGCCCGGGTCCGCTCGATCTCCCCGCGGAGCCGCTGGGTGGGCCAGCCGCGGGGATCGTCCTCGTCCCGGTCCTGCACGGCGCCGTCCTCGGGCAGCTCCGGGACCGCCGCGTAGTCCATCTCGTACAGCGCCTCGATGCCCTCCCGGACGGGCTTGTAGATGGTCTTGGGCTCGAGGCCGCGCTCGGCGTTCCACTCGATCTGCGCCGCCCGCCGCCTGGAGACCTCGTCCATGGCGAGGCGCATGGACTCCGTCTCCCCGTCGGCGTAGAAGATCACGCGCCCGGCCGCGTTCCGCGCCGCGCGCCCGCAGGTCTGGATCAGGCTCGTCTGGCCGCGCAGGAAGCCCTCCTTGTCCGCGTCGAGGATGGCGACCAGCGCCACCTCCGGCAGGTCGAGCCCCTCACGGAGCAGGTTGATCCCCACCAGCACGTCGAAGGCCCCGAGCCGCAGGTCCCGCAGGATCGCGGACCGCTCCAGGGCGTCGATCTCCGAGTGGAGGTAGCGCACCTTGACCCCGAGGTCCGCGTAGTAGCTGGTGAGCTCCTCCGCCATGCGCTTGGTGAGCGTGGTCACGAGGACCCGGTGGCCCGCCTTCACGGTCTTGCGCACCTCCGCGAGGAGGTCGTCCACCTGGGTGGTCGCAGGGCGCACCTCGATCTCGGGGTCCAGGAGCCCCGTCGGGCGCACGATCTGCTCGGCCGTCGCCCCCTCGCTGACCTTCCGCTCGTAGGGCCCCGGGGTGGCGGAGACGAAGACCACCTGCTTGACCAGCTTGTCGAACTCGGCCCACTGCAGGGGCCGGTTGTCGAGGGCGCTGGGGAGGCGGAAGCCGTGCTCCACCAGCGTCTCCTTGCGGCTCCGGTCCCCCTTGAACATGGCGCCCACCTGGGGGACCGAGACGTGGCTCTCGTCGATGTAGATGACGAAGTCGTCCGGGAAGTAGTGGAGCAGGGTGAACGGCGGCTGCCCCTCCTCACGCCCGTCCATGAAGCGGCTGTAGTTCTCGATCCCGCTGCAGACGCCCACGGTGCGCAGGAGCTCCAGGTCGTGCCGGGTCCGCTGCTCGAGCCGCTGGGCCTCGAGGAGCTTCTTGGCCCCCTTGAGCGACGCCAGCCGCTCCTCCAGCTCCGCCTCGATCTTCGGGATCGCGGTCGCCAGCCGGTCCTGCGGCGCCACGTAGTGGTTCTGCGGGTAGACGTTGACCTCCTCCACGTCGCCCAGGATCTCCCCGAGCAGGGGGTTCACGCGGGTGATGTTCTCGATCTCGTCGCCGAAGAACTCCACGCGGATGACCTCGTCCTCCTCGTACGACGGGAAGATCTCCACCACGTCGCCCCGCACGCGGAAGGTGCCGCGCCGGAAGTCGAGGTTGTTGCGCGCGTACTGCATCTGCGTCAGCTGCCGCAGGAGGTCGTCGCGCTCCATCTCCTCGCCCACCCGCAGGGGGACCGCCATGCGGCTGTAGTTGGACGGGCTCCCCAGGCCGTAGATGCAGGACACCGAGGCCACGAGGATCACGTCCCGGCGGTCGAGGAGGGAGCGGGTCGCGCTGTTCCGCAGCCGCTCGATGTTCTCGTTCCGGCTGGCGTCCTTCTCGATGAAGGTGTCGCTGGAGGGGACGTACGCTTCGGGCTGGTAGTAGTCGTAGTAGCTGACGAAGTACTCGACCGCGTTGTTGGGGAAGAGCTCCTTGAACTCGGAGTAGAGCTGCGCGGCCAGGGTCTTGTTGGGCGACAGGACGATGGCGGGGCGCCCGGACCGGGCGATGGTGGACGCCACGGTGAAGGTCTTGCCGCTCCCCGTGATCCCCAGGAGGCACTGGTGACGGACGCCCTCCTCGAGCCCCCGGACGAGGGCGTCGATGGCCTGGGGCTGGTGGCCGGTGGGCTCGAAGGGGCAGGTGAGGTCGAAGAGGTCGGACGACATCGCGGCGCATCATGTTCGACGGCCGGCGACCGGGCGACGTCGGGATCCCCCGAATCCCGGGAGGGGCCCCGGAATCCACCGGGACGAACCGGGAGCCCGGGCCTGGTTGCGACCCCACGCGCCCCCCGGTAGCTTTCTCCCTGCTCTCGCGGCGTCCGCGCGGCCCCTCCCCCCCCCCCTCCACGGCGGCTCGCCCTCTCGGGCATCCGCTTCCACCGGAGGCCGGGGCGCCGGCTCACCGTCCCCGCGAGCCCCCCGCCGCACTCCACCCCTCCACCTCCATGCTCATCAAGTGCACCTCCTGCGGCACGCAGGCCAAGATCCCCAGCAGCAAGGAGGGAGCGAAGGTCCGCTGCCCATCCTGTGACCACGTCTACGTGGCGCGGGTGCGAGGCGCGAAGGGGTCGTCCCAGGACCAGTCGAAGATGATGATCGTCGGCGGGGCGATCGTGGCGCTTGCGATCCTCGTGGCGATCGGGACCAGCGGCGGCGACGAGCCGCCCCCGCCGCCGCCCGTGGAGGAGGCGCCCAAGGAGACCAACGACACCCCCTACGTCGACCCCATGAGCTGGGACGGCCCCCTGGTGGGCCTGGCCCGCGAGCTCCAGCAGGCCGCGGCCACCGCCAACGAGGCCCGCCTGAGCACGCGCCTCGACGCGGAGTCCGCCTACTCCTACGAGCCGCCCGCCGACGACGACGAGGAGCCCGCGGAGGCCGCCGACGAGGCCCCGGAGCCCAGGACGCCCTGGGCCCAGCTCGACCAGCTGGCCCGCATCCAGTGGGCCAGCGACTACGTCTCCGCCATGATGACCCCGGGCCCGGAGGGGGCCGTGGTCGGGTGGAAGCCGTACGACGGCTCCGTGGTGTCCCTGGAGGACGGGATCGCCGTGGTGGACCTGCGGGTCCAGCCCCGCGACCTGACCCTCGGGCTGGACGACCGCTGGACGCGCTGGACGCTCAAGAACCTGGACGGCGAGTCCGGCGCGAACGACCGCTGGCGCTGGATCCGCGTGGAGCGCCACCTCAGCCCGGCGGAGCTCGCCGCCATGCGGAACCGCGGCCGGCGCAAGGCCGAGAAGAAGACCCTCTCGGACGGCTCCGTGGTGTACGAGAGCACCATCCGCGCCATCGCCTTCGACGTGGACACGCCCCTGGAGGAGCAGCAGCGCCTCACGGGCCTGGTGAACCGCCTCGTGGAGGACGCGGACGCGCCCCCGCGCGTGCGGACCAAGGTGCGCGAGGAGCTCATCGACGCGGGCAAGGCCGCGGTGCCGGCCCTCCTCACCCGGATGGCCGCGATCGTGGAGGCCATGCCCTCCCGGCCCGACGAGGACGAGGACGACCGCGTGCGCCTGAACTGGATCCACGAGACCCTGCGCGACATCACCGGCTACGAGACCACCTTCGACGTCGCGGAGGCCATGGGCGGCACCCGCGAGCGCATGGAGTCCGGCCTCAAGCAGTGGTTCGCCTGGTACGACCGCAAGTACAAGCGCTTCAAGGGCCTCGAGACCGCCGGGGACCCGCTCCTCGACGACCCCGACTTCATGCCCAGGACCGCCGAGGAGCAGCGCGAGTACAACAAGGCGCTCCGCGAGCAGCTTGAGGAAGAACGCCGCCGGAAGGACGGCTA
>JASFWR010000201.1:0-6995 GCA_050049155.1 Planctomycetota bacterium
CCGGGAACGCCAGCCTCGTCGCCCCGCCCCATGCTCGACCCCGAACGCACCACCGTCGTCGTGAACCCCGCCGCCGGGAGCGGCCGGGTGGGCCGCCGCTGGGGCGCCCTCCAGCCCGGGCTGGCGGCCGCCCTGGGGGACGTGGAGTTCGCCGTGAGCGACCGACCGGGTGGCGTGGTGGACCTCGCCCGCGCGGCGGTGGAGCGCGGCCACCGGACCGTCCTCTCCCTCGGCGGGGACGGCACCCACAACGAGGTCGTGAACGGGATCATGGCGGCCTCTCCCGCGCCGGGCGAGGTCCGCTTCGGCGTCCTGCCCTCGGGCACGGGCGGCGACTTCGCGCGCATCCTCGAGGCCCCGCGCGACCCCCTCGGCGCCGCGCGGGCGCTGCTGGACGCGCCCGAGTCCCCGCTGGACCTGGGCCGCGTCACCATTCGCTCCGAGTCTCCCGCCTCCGCCCGGTACTTCGTGAATGTCGGGACCTTCGGCATGAGCGGGCTCATCGACACCCTCGTGAAGGGCTCGAGCACCGTGCTCGGCGGGCGCGCGTCCTTCTACATCGCCTCCGTGAGGGGCCTCCTCAAGTACCGCCCGGCCCGCGTCCGGCTGACCGCCGACGGAGAGGACCTCGGCGAGTTCGAGATCAACACCGTGGCCCTGGGCAACGCGCAGTACTGCGGCGGGGGCATGCACATGACGCCCTCCGCCGACCCCGGGGACGGGTGGCTCGAGGGCGTCATCATCGAGCAGCGCTCGTTCCTGCGGATGCTGACGCTCACCACGAGCATCTACCGCGGGAAGCACACCCGACTCGACTTCGTGCGCACGTTCCGCGCGCGGCGCCTGGACGTCGAGCTGATCGGCGACCGGCCCGCCTTCCTCGACCTGGACGGCGAGCCCTCCGGCGTCGTACCCGCCACCTTCGAGGTGGTCCCGGGCGCGCTCACGCTCCTCGGCAAGCTCAGCGCAGGTCCACGATGACCGGTCGGTGATCCGACCCGATGTGCGGCCCGACCTCGCGCCGGGTCACCGTCACCTCCTCTCCCACGAGCACGTGGTCGATCGGGATCCGCAGCAGGGCGTGGACGCCGGAGGGCCAGGTCCGGTGGAGTCCGAAGCCCTCCCGTGAGTCCCGCAGGCGCCCGAGGTCGAGGACGCGCCGGAAGATCGGGGACCACGGGGTCGCGTTGAGGTCGCCGGCGAGCACCACGCGGCCGCCGGTCGCCTCGGCCCCGCGCGCCGCCCACTCCGCCGCGCGCTCGAGCTGCCCGTCCCGACGGGCCGCGGAGCCCGCGCCCATGGGCGGCACCGGGTGGGTCAGCAGCAGGCGCAGGGAGGACCCCTGGAAGCCGGCCTCCAGCGACGGGACCCCCGAGGCTCCGAGGTCCAGCACCCTCACGTCCACCAGCGGGCGGGCGGAGAGGATCGCGATGCCGAAGTTGTCCCCGCGCGGCACGGTGAGCCTGTGGGGGTACGCGCTCTCGAGGGGAGCGAGATCGTCCAGCCACCCCTGGCTGACCTCCAGGAGGAGCACGGCGTCGGGCTCGGACGCCCGGACGAGCTCGATCAACGGCCGGCGCTGGGGGTTGGAGGTCCGCACGTTGGCGAGCAGGAGCCGGAGGTCCCCCTCGCGCCGCGTCGTCGCCTCGGCGCCTCCGCCGAGCTGCGCGCGCGCGACCTCCACGAACGGCGCGCCGTGGACGCCGACCAGCAGCAGCCCGGCGACCAGTCCCACCCTGCGGCGCCGCAAGCCGAAGGCGAGAAGTAGCGCCAGGGAAGCGAGGGCGTACTGGAACGCGAAATGAGTCGAGAGCTCCAGGGTCCAGTGGAGCGGGGCCGCCAGCATCCCCAGCCGCGCGAGGGCGAGGGCGGCGGCGGCGAGCCACAGGAGCGCGCCGAGGGGCACGTGCCGGCGCCACCATGGGCGCGGAGGCCCGGGGAGCCCGAGGGGCGGCGGCGGCTGGACGTGCGGGGCGCTCACGGAACGAGTCTGGGACCTCCGCCGCGCCGGTGCTCCCACTAGGGCCTCGAATCCGCTCGCGGCCGCGCTCGCTCCTTGTCCAGGGCCTCGGTTCCAGGGCGCCACCGTTCCCCGGGTTCCACGCGGCGCGGCAACGTACCCTGGGGCCATGTCCGCCCTCACCCTCTGCCTCCTCCTCGCCGCCCCCCTCCAGGGGCCCCTCGAGGCGCCCGGCGCCGCCCCCGAGGCGGCGCCCGCGCGTCCGAACCTCGTGTTCGCCATCGCCGACGACTGGGGCTGGCCCCACGCCGGCGCCTACGGGGACAGGGCGGTCGCCACCCCGGCCTTCGACCGGGTGGCCCGTGAGGGCGCGCTCTTCGAGCAGGCCTTCGTCTCGTCCCCCTCCTGCACCCCGAGCCGGGGCGCGATCCTCACCGGGCAGCACTTCTTCCGCCTCGGCGCCGGCGCGAACCTCTGGAACGAGTGGCCCCAGGGCCAGTTCGCCGAGTACCCCGCCCTGCTCGAGGCCGCCGGCTACCACGTGGGCAGCTGGCGCAAGGCATGGGGTCCGGGCAAGGGGGCCCCGGCGGGCAAGAAGTACAAGGGCCTCGACGACTTCCTGGAGGCGCGGCCGGAGGGCGCGCCCTTCTGCTTCTGGTTCGGCGCCTGGGACCCCCACCGCGGGTACGAGGCGGGCAGCGGCGTGGCCGACGGGATCCGGCTCGAGGACGTGCACCTGTTCGGCCACTTCCCCGACGACCCGATCGTCCGCTCGGACGTGGCGGACTACTACTTCGAGGTCCAGCGCTTCGACCGGGACGTCGGCCGCCTCCTGGAGCGGCTCGAGGCCATCGGGGAGCTCGACAACACCCTCGTGCTCGTCACCGGCGACCACGGCATGCCGTTCCCCCGCTGCAAGGGGAACGTGCACGACTCCGGCTCACGCGTCCCCCTGGCGGCCCGCTGGGGCGACCGCCTCGTCGCGGGCCAGACCGTCCGTGACCTGGTCTCCCTCACAGACGTCGCCCCCACCTTCCTCGAGGCGGCCGGCCTCGACGTGCCCGGACGGATGACCGGCCGCAGCCTGCTGCCCCTCATGACCCGGATCGGCGAGGAGGACTTCCTGCGCACCGCGGAGTTCCGCGACCGGGTCCTCATCGGCCGCGAGCGCCACGTCCCGTGCCAGGAGGCGCCCCTGATGGAGGGCTACCCCGTGCGGGCCCTGCGCACCTCGGAGTACCTCCTGGTGCACAACCTGTTCCCGGACCGCTGGCCCGCGGGGACCCCCGACCACGAGCGCTGCGCCACCCGCGGCTCCTGGCTCGGCGACTGCGACAACGGCCCCACCAAGCTCTTCCTCTGGGAGCAGCGCGAGGACCCCGAGGTCCGCCCCTACTTCGACCTGTGCTTCTCCAAGCGTCCGCAGTTCGAGCTCTACGACCTCGCCTCGGACCCGATGCAGGTGAAGAACCTCGCCGACGACCCCGCCCACGGGGCGACGCTGACCGCGCTCCAGAAGGAGCTGGCCGCCGCCCTCCTCGACGCCGCCGACCCGCGCTCCACCGGCGCCGGCGCCGAGCTGGAGGGGCACCGCTACCTGGGCGGCGGCGGCGGCAAGTGGCCGTATCGCTGACCTGGCCCGCGGCACGGGGGTGATCGCTCGCGGGTCGCGACCGGGGCGGATGGGACGAGAGCAGTCCCGGGCGCGGGGGCCGGGCGGCCAAGGCTGACGGATCGTGCTAGCGTGGAGCTGGGTACCACCCTCTCCCCCCCCCTGGGCCGCGCCCCCATGAGCCCCTTGCCTCGACCCCTCATCACCGCACTCGCACTCCTGGCCCTCGGGACGGCTGCCGGAGCCCAGGAGTGTGAGGTTCCGCTGATCCCCGCCGGAGCCGCGGCGTCGGCGTCGAAGCAGGTCGCGACGAGCGGCGACTGGCTGGTCATGTCGGGAAACGAGGACATCGTCGTGTACCGCAGGGTGGCCGGCGACTGGCAGCAGCACCAGAGCCTGCCGACGACGGCCGCGGGCTCGGATTGCTACCGGCTCGCCCTGGAGGGGAGCGTGCTCGCCGTCGGCGAGACCGCGCAGCCGGTGCGGATCTTCGAGCTCCAGGGGAGCGCCTGGGTCCAGACGGGCAGCCTCGTCGGTCCCCAGGGGCACCCCCACTTCGGATGGGACCTGGCCCTCGACGGGGACTGGCTCGCGGTCGGGGTCCCCGGGGACCTGAGGGTGGAGCTCTTCGAGCGAACCGCCGGCGGCTGGGCACACCGGCAGTCGATCCACGAGCCCGGGGCCGTGTGGAACTTCGGCCTGCCGGTCGCGATGGACTCGGGGCGCCTGGCGGTGGGCGAGCAGCAGCTCGACGGGCTCCGCGGAGCGGTCTACACCTTCGAGCTCGTCGGCGGGGCCTGGGTCCCCTCGGGCGACGCCAGGCAGCCGGACGCCGTGCCCGGGGACCGCTTCGGGTGCGCCCTCGCGTACGACGGGAACCGACTCCTCGTGGGCGCGAGGGGGCGGGGTGGCGACGCGGGCGCCGTCTTCGCCTTCGAGCAGCGACCGGGGGGCTGGCGCTTCCTCCAGGAGCTGCGGGGGGACCCGGTCCCTGACGCGCTCGGCCTCGACCTCACCGTGACCCCCACGCACCTCGTGGCGGCCGCTCCCTTCAACAACTTCCTGGCGCCCGACGTGGGTTCGGTCTTGCTGTTCGAGCGCACGGCCCAGGGGTACGACCGCGTCGGGTACCTCTATCAGCAGCACCTGCAGGCGGGCACGGCCTTCGGGGCCCCGCTCGCGTCCGGCGGATCGGAGGTCTTCGTGGGCGGGCAGGAGGCGCCGGGGCTCGGAGCGATCTACCGGCTCGACCTGGACTGCTACCTGAGCGGCGCCGCGAACACGTTCTGCCCTTGCGCGGCCGGCGCCTGCGGGAACCTCGGGACCGGCACCTCGGGCTGTGCCAACTCCGCGGGGCCCGGCGCCACCCTGGCGGTGGGCACCGGGTCGTTCTCCGCCTCCACGGATGACCTCGTGCTGCGCGCCTCGGGGCTCCCGCCCGGGTCCTTCGGCGTCGTGTTCCTGGGAGAGCTCGGCAGCACGAACGCGCCTCTCGGCGCCGGTCGGCTGTGCCTCGGCGCTCCGTACTGCCGCTTCCCGGTGCGGGCCGTGGACGCCGGCGGGGTCCTCCTCGAGGGCCCCGGGCTCCGGGCCAACGCGCCCGCCGGCTGCCCCCAAGGCCCCCTCGCCCAGTTCCGCACCTTCGGGGTCCAGTGCTGGTACCGAGACCCTGGCGGGCCCTGCGGCGAGACCTCGAACCTGACCAACGGCCTGGCGGTCACCCTGACCCTTTGAGGGCCACGGGCGTCCGACCTCGGGGACGGAGACCTTTCGATACGCCGTCGGCTCAGGTCGAGGACACACTGGACCCATGGAGACCCCCGATCACCTCGAGCTCCGGCTCGCCCTGCCTGGCCTGCCCGAGCTCGAGCCCCTCGCCCGCGACTTCGCGGAGCACGCCCTGCGGCTGGCCGACTTCGATGGCGAACAGCTGGAGCGCCTGCGCGCCGCGTTCCTCTCGAGCCTGAGCCTCATCGAGGAGACGCTCGCCCGGGAGGGCGACCCCATCGTCGACGTCGAGGTGGTGGCGCGCATCGACGCCGTCGCCCTGGAGTTCCAGGTCCTCGAGCACGGGATCCCTCTGGGGGAGGGCGTGACCGAGGCGGGGCTCGAGCCCGCGGCGGGCGGTGACCCAGCGGTGGGCAGTGACATCACAGAGCGGGTCCGCCCGGTGCCCGCCTTCGATCGGCTCTGGTGGGTCCAGCGGGGCGCGGCGGGGTCCGAGCTCCACCTGCGGGTGCACCGGCCCCACGCGACCATCGACGTCCTCGAGGCAGTGCAGCACCGCCTCGAGGACGAGCTCGCGGAGCACACGGACCTGGACCACTCGGACGAGACCGGGGAGTACCGCATCCGCGACTACCGCCCCGAGGACGGGCTCGAGGTCGCGCGGCGGATCTACGAGGCGTACGGGCGCTCGTACGCGAACCCGGACCTCTACGTCCCCGAGCGCATCGAGCAGCTCAACCGCGACGGGCGGCTGCACTCCATCGTCTGCGAGTCCCCGGCCGGCGACATCGTGGGGCACTACGCCCTCGAGCGCCCGGACCTCGGCCCCACCGGCGAGGCCGGGCAGGCGGTCATCGATCACCGGCACCGGGGCCACGGCCTCATGAAGCCCATGCGCGCCGCCGTGGAACGGGCGGGCGAGGCGCTCGGTCTCCTGGGGATCTGGAGCCAGCCCACGGCCATGCACCCCCTGAGCCAGCGCATGAACCGGAAGTTCGGCTCGGTCCCGACGGCGATCCAGCTCGGGCTGCTCCCAGGGAGCATGTCCCTGCGGGGCGGCGTGGCCGGGGAGTCGGAGGACCACGTCGAGGGCGGGCGGGGCTCGACCTTCCTGTACTGGCACCCCTTCGCGGCGGAGCCGCCGCTGACCGCCCACGCGCCCGAGGCGCTCCAGCCGATCCTCTCCGACCTGTACGCGGCCCGGGGCCGCGAGGTCCGCTTCGGCGGGGAGGGCCCGCGCCCCACGCCGGGCGAGGGGGAGGCGATCCACTGCCGCTTCTCCGGCGCCCTCGGCGCCGCCTGGGTCGTGGCCGACCGCGTCGAGCCGGGCGCGGAGCACACGATCC
Source organism: Planctomycetota bacterium (assembly GCA_050049155.1). Taxonomy (GTDB): domain Bacteria; phylum Planctomycetota; class UBA1135; order UBA1135; genus Saltatorellus. The sequence continues at coordinate 6,647 of JASFWR010000201.1, forward strand.
GCGCCGCGGTCGACGCCATGGCAGCCAGCGCCGGCGCGGGCACGGTCTACGTGGACCTCCCCCTGGACGACCCGGGCACCCCGGCGGTGGCCGGGGCCCTGATGGCGGCGGGCTTCCGCGCCGCGGGCGTGGCCCCTCGCTGCATCCCGCGAGGCGACGAGCGCGTCGCCGAGGACGCCCTCCGCCTGGCCACCCACCCGGTGCCCGTGGACCTCCCCGCCGTCGTGGCGGAGGGGGACCTGGGCCACCGCCTGCTGGAGCTGGCCACGCCCTGAGCGAGCCACGGCCCGCCCCCGGCGCCGGCGGCCCCGAACCGGACGGGGCCTCACCGGCGGTCAGCGGCGCCTGG
>JASFWR010000013.1:0-20274 GCA_050049155.1 Planctomycetota bacterium
GAACTCGGTGCTGAAGATGCACGTGTTCTGGGCCTGGTCCTCCTTGAGGATGTCCGCCTGGACCGTGCCGCGCACGGCGCTCATGGCCTCGGCCTTGAGCCCCTCGTAGACATCGGCGGGGAGGACCTCGTCGCCGGAGAGACCGAGGAGCATGAGACCCAGCCCGTCGTTGCCCTCCGGGAGCTCGCCCTGGTAGCTGGGTCGCGCGAGCCCGCGGTCGTCGTACTTGGCCTTGAAGACCGCCTCGACGTCGGCCTGGAGGCCGTGCTCGAGGATGTGCTTCTCACAGCGCTGGTCGATGGCGGCGTTCATGAAGAACGCGAGGACCATGGGCGCGGGCCCGTTGATGGTCATGGAGACCGACGTGGTCGGCGCGCACAGGTCGAAGCCGCTGTAGAGCTTCTTGGCGTCGTCGACCGTCGCGATGGAGACGCCGGAGTTGCCGACCTTGCCGTAGATGTCGGGGCGCGTCGCGGGGTCCTCCCCGTAGAGCGTCACCGAGTCGAACGCGGTGGAGAGGCGCGCCGCGGGCAGCCCGCGGGACACGTAGTGGAAGCGGCGGTTGGTGCGCTCGGGGCCGCCCTCGCCCGCGAACATGCGCGCGGGGTCCTCGCCCTGGCGCTTGAGGGGGAAGACGCCGGCGGTGAAGGGGTACTCGCCCGCCACGTTCTCCTGGAAGCGCCAGCGGAGCACGTCGCCCCAGTCGCGGAAGCGCGGCAGGGCGACCCGCTTGACCTTGGTGCCCGACAGGCTCTCGACGGTGAGCGGCTGGCGCAGCGTCTTGCCGCGGACCTGGAACTCGAAGTGGTCCTTGCCGAAGCGCTCGAGCAGCGCCGGCCACTCCTCCAGGGACCTGCGGGCGCGGCCGTCGAGCTCCTTGCCGAGCTCCTCGTAGCGCTCGAGGAGCGCCGCCACCCCCGGCCCGTCGCCGTCCCCGGGCGCGAGCGCCGGGAGCACGTCCGTGGTCGGCGCGTCCCCGCGCAGGGCGAGGATCGAGCCGTGGAGCTGGTACATGGTCCGCGCCACCGCGGCCTGCCGCTCGACCCACCCGTCGAAGCGCGCGGCGCTCTCCTTGATCTCGTCCAGGTAGCGCACGCGGTCTGGGGGGATGACCGAGCGCTCGTCGCCGTCGGCCGTGACCAGGTCGCCCTTCGGCGCGAGGGGCGCGCCCGTGCGCTCGGCGATGGTGCCCATGAGCGCCTCGTAGAGGCGGTTGGTCCCCGGGTCGTTGAACTGGCTCGCGATCGTGCCGTGCACCGGCATGTCGTCCGGGCTCGCCTCCCACAGCTCGCGCGCGCGCTGGACCTGCTTCTTCACGTCCCGGAGGGCGTCGAGGCTGCCGCGCTTGTCGAACTTGTTGATGGCGACGAGGTCGGCGTAGTCGAGCATGTCGATCTTCTCGAGCTGCGTCGCGGCGCCGTACTCCGCGGTCATCACGTACAGCGACGCGTCGCTGTGGTCGGTGATCTCGGTGTCGGACTGCCCGATGCCGCTGGTCTCGACGACGATCAGGTCGAAGCGCGCCGCCTTGCAGACGTCGATAGCGGACTGAACGTGCCTGGAGAGCGCGAGGTTGGCCTGGCGGGTCGCGAGGGAGCGCATGAAGACGCGCCCGTCGTGGATCGCGTTCATGCGGATCCGGTCGCCGAGCAGCGCGCCGCCCGTCTTCCGCTTGCTCGGGTCCACGGAGAGGATCGCGATGGTCTTCCCCGGCTGGTCCCGCAGGTACCGGCGCACGAGCTCGTCCACGAGGCTGGACTTGCCGGACCCGCCGGTGCCGGTGATGCCGAGCACGGGGGTGTCCTGGCGGGGCGGGAGCGGGCCGAGGGCGGCCGCGACCCGGTCCGCTCCGTCCGGAAGGTTCTCCGCGAGCGTGATCAGCCGCGCGATCTGGTCGTGGGCGCGCGCCGGCAGGTTCGCCGCGAGCTCCTCGATGGCGCCGCCCGCGGCCTCGGACTTCGTCACCGCGGCGCAGCGCTCCAGCAGGTCGTCGATCATCCCCTGCAGCCCCATCGCCCGCCCGTCGTCCGGGGAGTAGATGCGCGCGACGCCGGCGGCGTGGAGCTCCTCGATCTCCTGGGGGAGGATCGTGCCGCCGCCGCCGCCGAAGACCTTGATGTCGGCGCCCCGCTCCGCGAGGAGCTCGACCATGTACTTGAAGTACTCCAGGTGGCCCCCCTGATAGGAGGTCAGGGCGATGCCGTGGGCGTCCTCCTGGATCGCGCAGTCGACGATCTCCGCCACCGAGCGGTTGTGGCCCAGGTGGATCACCTCCGCCCCGGACGACTGCAGGATCCGGCGCATCACGTTGATGGCCGCGTCGTGCCCGTCGAAGAGCGACGCCGCGGTCACGATCCGGATGGGGTGCTGCGGGCGGAAGGGCGCGGTGGGCTCGCTGGCGGTGGAGTGGAGGGCCATGCTCGTGGGGGACGGGGCGGGGACGAGGGGTCCGGGGCTCGCCGTCGAACCCTCAAGTTAGGACGCGGGCGGGGGGGCAGCAATCGGCGCTCCCGCTTCCGTGGCGCGTGCCGCTCCCGAGGTCACGGGCGCGCGTCGAGGGGTCCCACTATCGGCCCTTGCGGCGCCACTCCAGGTCGATGACCACGGCGCCGTGGTCGCTCGGGAAGGCCCGCGCGGTCCTGGGCTGCTCGGCGGGCTCGTGTCGGTCCGGCAGGACCCGCGCGGCCACCGGGACCAGCTCCAGCTCGCCCTCGGCGGCGGGCCTGCGGTAGAGCCGGTCGATCCGGTCCAGGGGCGTGGGCTCGTCGACCGTCCCGCGCACCATGGGCGTCCAGGTGAACCCGGGCCGGCGGAGGGGGTCGGGGTGCACCTCGCGGAACGTGTCGAGGAAGCCGGCCGCCTGCATGCTGCGGCTGACGGGGAGGTCGAGGGCGCGCTTGAAGCGGAAGGCGCGGGCGGTGTCGGGCGTCCAGTCCAGGTGGGAGGGGCAGTTCCAGTCGCCGCCCACGAGCAGGGGGACCGACCCGTCGAGCCGACCGGTGCCCTCGAGGTGCTGGAGGAGCGCGGTGGCCTGCTCGAACCGCCCGGACCCCTCGGTCTCGCAGCGCAGCAGGGCCGCGTCGTCCAGGGTGGGGTCGTCCCGGAGCGCGTAGGGCAGGTACGCCCGGTAGTCGATCCAGGTGGAGTAGACGTCGAGGCGGCGCCCCTCTCCGTCCACGAGCCGGGCGCCCACCCCGTGCCAGGCCGCGTGGAAGTAGCGCTCCTCGATCTCGAGGGGGGTGAGCACGCAGAGGTGGGGGCTGTCGCCCTGCCAGCTCCGCCAGCCGAGCTCGCCGGCCATCCAGGCGCCCAGCTGCGGGCGGTCGCCGTCGATGTCGTAGCTCTCCTGCAGGAGGCAAACGTCGGGCGCCAGGGCCCGGACCTGGGCGAGCGCCTTCTCGGCGCCGTTCGTGTACGGGTTGGCGCCGCGCTCGATGTTCCAGACGAGCACGCGGAGGGCGGGCTCCGGGACCGCCGGCGGCGAGGGCTCCTGGGGGGCGCTTCCCACTGCGAGCGCGGCCGCGGCGAGGGGCCAGGTCAGCGGGGCGAGGAGGCTCATCTTGAAGGGGGCGCTGTGGGGCTGGCGGTCGAGGTGGGGCGGAAGGTCGCGCCCATGGGGACAAGGCTACTGGATCCTCCCGGAGCGAGGCCCAGGGCGTGGGAACCGGGGCTTCGGGGAAGGGCCTTCGGGGGGCCGCACGCTTCCGCGCGGTCGTCGCCCGAACGGGGGTCCACCAGAGGCTCCAGCGGCGTCTCGTGAGTGGGGCTCGGCGCGCGGATCCCCGGCGGAGGAGAGGAAGAACGGCACTTTGGTCTTCGTTCGCCCGCCCGCTGGCCGATCTTCCCGATGCGGACGGCTTCCCGATGAGGACGGCGTCCACGCCGATCCCAGCGCCATGGACCGATCCACCCACGACACCCCCGCCGCCGGACAGGGCCGAGGGCCCCTCCCCGCGGCCCTGGTCGATCCGCACCCGGCTCGGCTCGGGGAGGCCCACCCCTTCCGGGAGGCCATCGTGGAGGCGCACCGGGCCGCCATCGCGAGCGGTGAGGCCTTCTACCTGGACCCGGCCTCGGGCCTGTGGGTCATGACCGCCGCGAGCCTCTGGGAGCGGGCCTGCTGCGACAACGGGTGCCGCCACTGCCCGCACGTCCGGCGGTGATTCGAGCGTCCCGCGGTGAGAGGGACCCGCGGGCCCAAGGTCGTTCCCCTTCAGAGCCCGAGGCGGCCGACCCGAAGGAGGCGGTCTCCGCAGGGCGGAGCGGGGTCCTGATGCCCCTCCGAGTTCGGGAAGTCCCGAATGGCGTTCTCGTCCTGGAGAGGCACACTCAATAGCGGACTCATTTCGGTCCATCTCCTTTCCTTCCGCCTGCTTTTCATATGCCGCACCGCGCCCTCAATTACGGGTCGGAGCGGACCCGGGCATCCAAGCACTGGCTCCCCGAGTTCGTCCTCTTCTCCGTCTGCCTCCTGACCCTGCTGATCGGCTTCGGAGGCTGATCCGGCCGGCTCCGCCCGCCGCGGGCTCCTCGCTCTTCCTGGCCAGGACCCTCGGCTGACCTTCCCCGCAAGGTCCATCCCGCCCCACGGCGAGGTCCGCACGCCCTCGCTCGCACCGCCCCGTGAGGGGCTCCGTGCTCGCAGCGCGCCGCGCCCGGACGCCGCGCACCGCGCCCTCGCCTCGAGTCAGAGCAGCTCGAGCAGGCCCCGCGCCGCCGCGGAGTGCTCCTCCGCGACCTGAGCGTTGATGCGCTCGAGCCCGGCCTCGTACGCGCCACGGACCTCCTCGGAGTACTGCCTCCGGTCCGCGCCGTGCTCTCCTCGGAAGGCCTTGAGGAAGTGGTTCCGCTTGCGGTCGAGCGCGTCCTGGCGCTCCACCCAGGACCGCGTCCTGTCCCGGACCGCGGTCAGGTCCACGTCCTCGGACGCCCGCAGCGCGACGAAGAGCTCCTGGGCGCGCGGGGTGAGGTCGAGCACCACGCTGGCCCGCTCGCCGAGGCCGCAGCCCGCGCCGCCGTTCGAGAGGAGCGCGGCGCCGGCCTGGTCGCCGCGGGAGCGGTAGACGGCCTCCTGGAGGAAGGCCCGGGCGTGCGCGAGGCGCTCCTCGCCCGGACCCGCGGTCCCGCTCATCCGCAGTGCTTGCCGTACGCCTCGGTGAGGTTGCGGGCCACCGACTCGGCCTGCTGACCCTCGATGTCGTGCCGCTGGATCATGTGCACCAGCTGCCCGTCCTTCATGAGCGCGATCTGGGGGGAGCTCGGCTGGTACGGCTTGAAGTACTCGCGCGCGCGCTCCGTGGCCTCACGCTCCATGCCGGCGAACACGGTGACGACGCTGTCCGGCTTGACCTCGTTCATCATCGACAGGCGCAGGCCGGGTCGCGCGGAGCCCGCCGCGCAGCCGCAGACGGAGTTCACGAACACGAGGGTGGTGCCGGGCTGCTTCACCGCGGTGTCGACGTCCTCGGGGGTCAGGAGCTCCTTCACTCCGATCGAGGTCAGTTCGTCGCGGAAGGGCTGGACCATCTGCGGGTCGTACATGGGAGGGGCTGGGTTGGATCCTTGGGGTGGGCGGCCGGGGCCGTGCCGGCTCCGGGCCCGGGATCTTAGGCGCCGGGGCGCGGACCTGAAACCGCGTTCGACGCGCCTTTCAGTTCCTTGAGACGCTCCGCGTAGGCCTTCCCCACGTCGTTGCGCTTCAGGAAGGCCACGACGCGCCTGGAGTCCTGCCCGTCGACCACGGGCAGGGCGCTCACGCCGCGGCGCGTGAACAGCCGCTGGACGTCGTGCAGGGAGTCCTCGGCGGTCACCGTCGAGACCTGCTCTCGCATGAAGTCGCGGGCCACCACGATGTCCTGGACCTCGTGCTCGAGGAAGATCCTGCGCAGGTCGTTCAGGGAGAAGATCCCGACCATCTCCCCGTCGTCGTCCACCACGGGGAAGTGGGTCTCCCGGGAGTCGCTGACGATCCGCATGGCGCGGCGCAGGGTCGTGGCCTCGTGGACGAGCGTGGGCTTCATCGAGGCGTCCAGCACGTCGCTCACCTTCAGGCTCTGGAGGACGTCCACGATGTACTCGCCGACGTGGGCCGGCGAGTCCACCGGGCCGCCCACCTGCGAGGGGTACAGCGACCACCGGGTGGAGAGGGTCATGTGGACCACCGCCACCAGCATCAGCGGGGCGAGCAGGTCGTAGTTCCCGGTCATCTCGCTGACCATCACCACCGCCGCGATGGGCACCTTGGCGACGCCGGCGAAGAAGCCGCCCATCCCAACGAGCGCGAACTCCGCGGGGTTCAGGTCCAGCGCGGGGAACAGGGAGTCGGCGCCGAGGCCCACGGCGGCGCCGAGCACCGCGCCGAGGCTCAGGGCCGGCGCGAACAGCCCGCCGGCTCCCCCGGAGCCCGCGGTGACGGCGGTCGCGAGGACCTTGGCGACGATCAGGAGCGTGAGCACCTTCAGCTCCAGCGCGCCCGAGATCGCGGACTCCACGAGGGAGTAGCCGCTGAAGGCCACCCCCGGCCCTTCGACGATGGGGCGCAGGGAGAGGGCGATGGCGCCGACCACGAGCCCGCCGAGGGCGGGGCGGACCAGGGCCGGCACGTGGGGGAGCCGCCGGAAGAGCTGCTCCACGGCCCGGATGCCGTGGACGAAGAGCCAGCCCACCGCCGCCGCGAGGATGCCGAGGACCAGGTAGCCCCCGATCTGCTTGAGGCCGCCGAAGGACAGGTGCTCCGCCACCTCCCGGGGGATCATGGCGGCGCGCTCCTCGCCCACCACCGCCCCGAAGGTCGCGTAGGCCACGGACGACGACACGACGCACGGGATGATGGCGTCCCCCTCGAACTCGCCCCGGCGGTACATGACCTCGGGGAGGAACAGGGCGCCGCCCAGGGGGGAGGCGAACATGGCGCCCACGCCGGCGCTGCCCCCGGCCATGAGCATCAGGCGGCGGTCGCGGTCGGAGAAGCGGAGGCGGTCGGCGACGCTGCTCCCGATGGCCGCGCCGATCTGGGAGATCGGACCCTCGCGACCGCCCGAGCCGCCGGAGCCGATGGTGAGGGTGGAGGTGATCGCGGTGACCGCGGCGACGCGCCCGCGGACCCGCCCCTTCATCCGGTGGAAGGCGCGGATCACGGCGTCGGTGCCGGCTCCGTCCCGTTCCGCCCCCGCGAGGTGGACCGTCAGGCCCACGAGGAGGCCGCCGAGGGCGGGCAGGGCGAGCACCAGCAGCGGGTTGGCCGTGCGCAGGACGCCGCCCTCCATGGTCCCCGCGACCCGGCCGAAGCCGCGGGTCGCGGCGGTGTCCACGAGCACGGTGTACGCCGCCGCCGCGAGCCCCCCCAGCACGCCGATGAGGGCCGCCAGGGCGATGTACTTCGTGAAGCCCCCGAGCTGGAGCCCCCCCGCCGCCCGGCCCTCCCGCGTGGGAGCCTCGGGGGCGGCGCCTTCGGACCCGGGGCCGTTCATGCCTCGGGCTCCTCCGGCCAGAGCTCGTCCCGTCGCTCACGCATGCGCTCCACGACCTCGTCGTGGACGGCCGTCTCCCCGAGGGCCGCGATGGTGTCCGCGTTGAGCTGGCAGATCGCGCACACGGGGCGCGGCCCCCGGTAGCTCATGATGTCCATGGCCTCCAGGACCACGTCCTCCAGGCCGTGGGCCGCCGCGTCGGTGGGGACCCCGTCCTCGTCGAAGCCGAAGAAGTGCTTCACCTCCTTCGGCGTGCGGCGGCACAGGTAACAGCGGTCCTGGCCGTCACCGACGGCGTCGAAGTAGCGCTGGAACTCCGCCTCGAGGGACACGTCGGGAGTCTACCCCCGGGCGACCCCCCCGCGGGGTCCGGGCCTCAGAGGAGCTCTCCCTCCGGGACGAGCTCCACCTCCAGCGGCCGGTCGGGCCGGGAGGTGATCCCGTACACGAGCTTGATCGGGTCGTCACCGAAGACGGCCTTCAGGCCGCCGAGCTCGTTCTCGAGGGTGGCGCTCGACCCGGCGCCGGAGGGCACCACCACCGCGGCGACCGTCCGCTCGTCCGCCGTCCGCCCGACGGCGCGCACGTAGGTGCCGTCGAAGCGCCCGACCTCCAGCAGCTCCGAGCCCACCACCTCGGCGGCCTCGCGGTGGAGGTGGTCGACGATGAAGTCGACCCGGGCGTCGTCGAACAGCGCGTCCAGCTGCGGCCGGACGAACTCCGAGAGCACCCGCTCGCCCCGGCCGGCGTGCACCAGGGAGAGGTTGGGCTGGAGGAAGCGGAAGTGGAAGGCGAGGTAGCGGTCCGAGATCCGATACCGACCCTTCCGGGAGCGGAGGGGATCGGGGTCGGTGATGGGCACCTCGCGGTCCACCAGCCGGAGCTCGCGGAGGACGTGCAGGTACTTGCTGGCGGTGGGGGAGTCGACCCCGACGTTGACCGCGATGTCCCCGATCCTCCGCGCGCCCTTGGCCACCGCCGCGAGGATCGAGTTGTAGGTGTGGGGGGTGGTCAGCTCGGACCGGAGGAGGAACTGGACCTCGTCGAAGAGGTAGCCCTCGGGCCGGAGGATCTCCGAGACGATGTTCTCCTCGACGCTCCTCCCGTCGTCGAAGCGGCGCAGGTACGCCGGCATCCCGCCCAGGATCGAGTACGCCTGGACCCGCTCGCGGACGGACCAGTTGGGGAAGAAGTTCAGGGCCTCCGCGGGCCGGAGGGGCTCGAGGCGCCGCTGCCCGGTCCGCCGGCCGAACAGGGGCGAGCGCTCCGCGAGCACCTCTTTCTCCATGAAGGAGACCTGGCTGCCGCACAGGACCAGCATGAGCGAGGAGCGCTTGCCGCGGGTGTCCCAGAACTGCTGGATCTGGCTCGTGAGGCCCTTGGTGGAGTCGCACAGGTAGGGGAACTCGTCGAGCACGAGGATGAGGCGCTCGTCCCCGGCCCGCTCGGCGGCGAAGCCGAGGGCGGCGCTCCAGTCCGGCAGCTCGATCCCGTCCAGGAGCGAGTCGCCGCCGAGGCCCTCCTTCAGGGCCTCCTTGAAGGCGCGCAGGTTGTCCTTCTCCCGCACCTGGGCGGCGAGGAAGTACACGGCGCGGTGCTCTCCCGAGCACAGCCGCTGGAGCAGCTCGGTCTTCCCGACCCGCCGTCGCCCGTAGAGCACGAAGAACTCGGGCCGGCCCGACGCGGCGAGCTCCTGGAGGACCTCGAGCTCGTCCCCTCGGCCGATGAACTGCGGTTCCTCCCCGGCGGTCATGGGGAGAGGATACGCCCCGCGGCTCAGACTCCGGCGGCCTGAATCGCGCCGATCCAGGGGCCGGGGTCGTCGATGTAGGGGAAGTGGCCCCAGTGCTCGGCCCGCTCGGTGGGCCACTCGGCGCCCAGGGCGCGGAGGGCGGCGTCGTGCTCCTCCTCGTCCGTCAGCTCGTCCTGACCGCAGAGCCAGACGCGGATGTCGTCGATGGCGGGCGGCCGGCCGGCGAGGGTGCCCTCGAGGGCCGCCAGCCAGCCCGCGTCCACCCACTCGTACAGGTGCGGGTAGGCCGCGCAGGACGCGATGCCCGAGAAGAAGGCGCGGCGCTCCTCGGCGTCGAGGGGCGAGCGCAGGTGCTCCTGCACGAAGCGCTCCTGCTCCTCGGGGTCCGCGAGCCGGCTCTGCTCCCGGATGCCGCCGCTGGCGTCGCCGGACCCGCGGGCCCGGACGGTCTCCCAGGGGACGGCCCCCTGGATGATCGACGGCAGGTCGGGGACCCGGGCCCGCGCGCGGAGGGCGAGGAGCACAAGGCTGCCGAAGCCCGTGGCGTACAGCAGGGGCTTCGAGTGCGAGAGCCGGTACACGTCCACCTGGAGCTCGACCTGCTCCATGAAGTCGTCGAACGAGGCGGCGAGCGGGCGGCCCTCGAAGCCCGGGTAGAGGACCTCCTTCAGGTCGAACCCCAGCCCGCGGCAGGTGGCGCGCGCGCGGTTCAGCCGGGAGAGGGAGTGCCCCATGTCCCCCAGCACCAGGGGGCCGCGGCTCATCGACGCGCCTCCGACCGCTCCCGCGGATCGAACTGCCCGTCGTGCTCCTTGTTCGCCCGATCGTTCATGCCCCCGGTCTTCGCACCGCGCGCCCCCGCGGACGCGTGGGCGGGGGCCCGGTGAACCCCCGGGGGACCCGTTGAAGGTCTTCCTCGAGCAGCTCGCGGAGCAGGGTCGGGAGCCCGAGGCCGCCGGCGAGCGGTCGTGGGTCTACGCGCCCTACGACCAGCTGACCGATCGAGTCGGGCCCCTGAGCCGCCTGGCGCCCTCGGCGGCGGGGCTCGTCCTCGTGGAGTGCCCGGCCAAGGCCGGGCGGCGCCCGTACCACAAGCAGAAGCTCTTCCTCGTCCTCGCCAACCAGCGGCGGTTCGCGCTGGAGCAGGCCCGGCGGGGCGTCGACGTGCGCTACCTGGTCGCAGCCGAGGGCGAGGGCTACGCGGAGCCCCTGCGGCGCGCGGCGGAGGAGCTCGGCCCCCTCGTCCACATGGAGCCCGCGGAGCGAGAGCTCCGCGCGGAGCTCGAGCCCCTCGTGGTCGAGGGCCTGCTCGAGGTGCGGCCCCACGAGGGCTGGCTCACCACCGCCGAGGACTTCGTGGCGGGCACCGGCGCCGAGCCGCCCTGGCGCATGGACCGCTTCTACCGGCACGTGCGCAAGCGCACGGGGATCCTCATGGACGGGGACGGGAAGTACGAGGGCGGCAAGGTGAGCTTCGACGGGGAGAACCGCCTCCCCTGGCCCGGCGACCCGCCGGCGCCGAAGGTCCCTCGCTTCCGCCACGGCGACGTGGAGCGCGAGGTGGTCGAGCTCATCGAGGCGCGTTACGCGCAGCACCCCGGGACGCTGGACCCGGCGGCCGTCCCGACTCGCGCGACCCACGCGGCCAAGGTCTGGGCGTGGGCCCTCAGCGAGTGCATGGAGTCCTTCGGTCCGTACGAGGACGCGATGTCGCGCCACGAGGACAACCTCTTCCACACGCGGATCTCGCCCCTGCTCCACCTGCACCGGCTCCTGCCGCGGGAAGTGGTGGACGACGTCGCGGCCCTGGACGCGCCCATCGCGTCCCGGGAGGGCTTCATCCGCCAGATCCTCGGCTGGCGCGAGTTCGTCCGGCACGTGCACCGCGTGACCGACGGGTTCCGGGAGCTGCCGGACGCCGTCCGGCTCGAGCGGCCCGCCGCGGAGGAGCGCGGCGCGGCGCCGAGCGCGCTGGGGGCGGACCGCTCCCTGCCCGACGCGTACTGGGGGACCCTCTCCGGGCTCGACTGCCTCGACGTCTCCGCCGGCCGCGTCCTGCGGGACGGGTACGGCCACCACATCGAGCGCCTCATGGTCCTGGCCAACCTCGGCACGCTCCTGGACGTCTCGCCCCGCGAGCTCACGGACTGGTTCTGGGCGTGCTACGTGGACGCCTACGACTGGGTCGTCGAGCCCAACGTCCTCGGCATGGGCACCTTTGGGGTGGGCGAGGTCATGACCACGAAGCCCTACATCTCGGGGGCCGCCTACATCGACCGCATGGGCGACTTCTGCGGCGACTGCGCGTTCCACCCGAAGAAGACCTGCCCCATCACCCGGCTCTACTGGGCCTACTTCCAGCGGCACGCGGGCGCCCTCCAGGGCAACCAGCGCGTCTCCATGCCCCTGCGCTCCCTCGCGAAGCGCGCGCCCGAGAAGCAGGCCGCCGACGCCCGCGTCTTCGACCACGTGCGCGCGGTCCTCGAGGCGGGCGGCCGGCTCACGCCGGAGGGCGTGGCCGAGGCCGCGGCCGAGTGACCCGGCCGGCGGCTCCTCGCGCCGCGCAGAGAGCCGAAGGGTCCGCATCCCGCCCCCGGACCGCCGCGAAATCACGCGCGTGAAAGACCACGCCTACGTCATCCTCGGCGCCACCGGAGGGATCGGCAGCGCGCTCTGCCGTCGCATTTCTGGACGGGGCGGCCGCCTCGTGCTCGCCGCCCGCGACGAGGCGCGCCTCTCGGCCCTGGGAGCGGAGCTCGAGGCGCCCCACCTGGCGCTGGACGCCGCGGAGCCGGACGAGGTCAAGGCGGCGGTCGCGCGCTGCCAGGAGGCGCACGGGCGCTTCGACGGCATCGTCAACTGCGTGGGCTCGATCCTCCTCCGCCCCGCCCACATGACGAAGGTCGAGGACTTCGACGCCACGGTCCGCACCAACCTCCGCTCGGCCTTCGCCACCGTCCACGCCGGCGCCGCCGCGCTCCGCCGCACCGGCGGCTCGATCGTGCTGGTCAGCACGGCCGCGGCGCGCACCGGGCTCTCCAACCACGAGGCCATCGCCGCCGCCAAGGCGGGCGTCCAGGGGCTCGCCCTCTCGGCCGCGGCCACCTACGCGCCCCAGGGCGTCCGCGTGAACGTCGTGGCCCCCGGGCTCGTGGACACGCCCCTCGCGGCGCCCATCACCGGCTCGGAGAAGGCCCTCGAGACCTCCCGCGCCATGCACGCCCTCGGGCGCATCGGCGCGCCCGACGAGGTGGCGAGCGCGATCGAGTGGCTCCTCGATCCGTCCCAGGGCTGGGTCACGGGGCAGGTCCTCGGCGTGGACGGCGGCCTCTCTTCCGCGCGGGCGCGCTGAGGTCCGCGGGTGACCGGAGGCGCGCTCCTGGCCGTGCACGCGGCGTCCACCTTCGCCCTGGTGGGTCTGATCTGGACGATCCACGCCGTGCACTACCCGCTCTTCGCGGCGGTCGGCTCCGGCTTCCGGGCCTACCACGAGTCGCACATGCAGCGGATCACGCTGGTGGTGGGGCCGCTGATGATCGCGGAGGTGCTGTCGGGGGTCGCCCTCTGGCTCTCGCCCCCGTCGGGGACCGACGGGCGGGTCTGGCTCCTGGGCCTCGTTCTGCTGGGGGTGGTCTGGGCGGAGACCGCGCTCTTCGCCGTGCCCCAGCACGGCCGGCTCGAGCAGGGCTTCGACGAGTCCACCCACCGCGCCCTCATGACCGGGAACCTCGTCCGGACCCTCGCGTGGACCGCGCGCGGGGTGCTCGTGGGCTGGGTCCTCGTGCGGCTGCTCGACGGTGAGGTGAGCGCGTGAGCGGGACGGACGCCATCGTCGTCGGGGCGGGCTTCGGGGGCCTCGGCGCGGCGCTCTCCCTCGCGGAGCGCGGCGCCCGCGTCCAGCTCTTCGAGCGCCTGACCTACCCGGGCGGCTGCGCGTGCACCTTCGACCACGACGGGGACCGCTTCGAGGGCGGGGCGACGCTCTTCTCGGGCTTCGATCGGGGGCAGCTCTTCGGGGAGTGGATCGAGCGGCACGGGATGGCGGTGGAGTTCGAGCGGCTCGACCCCGCGCTCGAGCTGCGGACCCCCGGGGGCTCGGTGCTCGCCCACCGGGACCGCGCCGCCCTGCGCGAGCAGTTCGAGTGCATGGAGGGGGCGCCCGTGGCCGGGCTGAGGCGCTTCTTCCGGCTACAGGAGCGCGTGGCAGCCGCGCTCTGGCCGCTGCTCGACGAGCCCGACATGCTCCCGCCGCTCGGCCCGCGCGCGCTGGCGCGCCACGCCGCCCGGCTCGGCGCGTACCTGCCGCTCGCGTGGCTGGTGGGGCGGCCGCTCTGGAGCGTGCTCGAGCGGTACGGGCTCACGGGCTTCGCTCCGCTCGTCCACTGGCTCGACTCCCAGTGCCAGATCACCGTGCAGTGCGGCGTCCGCGAGGCCGAGGCGCCCTTCGCTCTGGCGGCGCTGGACTACCACCACCGCGGCGCGGTCCACGTCCGGGGCGGGATCGGGGAGCTCGCGTGGGGGATGGTCCACGCCATCGAGTCCCTGGGCGGTCGCGTGCACTTCAGCGCGCCGGTGCGGGCGGTGGGCCGTGACCCGCGGGGTTCCTGGACGGTCTCCGGCGGCGGCGCGGACGTCAGCGCGCCGCACGTCGTGTTCAACGCGCTCCCCCAGGACGTGACCCGGATCACCGGCCTCGAGCACGCCGGACTCGAGCGGATCGCGCGGCGGGTGTCGGCCGGCTGGAGCGCCTGCATGCTCTTCCGCACCGTGCGGCCGCCCGAGGGGGCGCCGGAGGGCCCCTCGCACCTGGAGCTCGTGGCGGACACGGACCAGCCGTTCCTCGAGGGCAACCACGTCTTCATGTCCATCGGCGCACGCGGCGAGGGGGTCGCCAACCCGAGCCTGCGGCGGGTGACGCTCTCGACCCACATCCCGGTGGAGGACCTGCGGCACGCCGCCGACGGGGGGGCCGGGCAGGTGCAGGCCGTCCAGGATCGGATGCGGCGGACCGTCGAGGCGCTGGCGCCGGAGTGGAACCGGGTGACGCGGGAGTTCACGGGCTCGGCGCGCACCTTCAAGCGCTGGACAGGTCGCCACGAGGGGCTCGTGGGCGGTATTCCCAGGCGATTCGGGCTGGGGGCCTATGCGGGCGTCCTCGGGGAGTCCCTGCCGAGGGGCCTCCACCTGGTGGGGGACAGTGTCTTCCCTGGCCAGAGCACCCTGGCGACGGCCGCAGGGGGCAGCAGGGTGGCGTCGGCGATCCTGCGGCAGCTGGGCATCGGTGGCCGGCAGAGGCTCTCCGCCCGGGGTTCGGACGCCGTCCTGGCCGACGTCCGGCGCGGTGCCGAGCGGCGCAGCGGCGTGGCCTGATCCGGAGGGAGCTCGCCTCGATCGCGAGGCTCGGAGAGGCTTGACGCGAAGGTGGGGCGGGCTTTGCACGCCCTTGAGAAAGCGCCAATAGCGTCCCCCCCGATCGCGCCGAGGAGCCGGATTGGGTCCGCGGCGTGCTCCCGCACCATCCCGCTCGGTCTTCAATCCCCCTTGAAGATCGAGCCGGTGTCCAATCCCCCCCCGCACCCCCCCTCCGCCCGTTCCACCGTGCTCCTTCGCACCGCCTTCCGCTGGCTGGTGGCCCTCGCCGTGCTGCAGTTCACCGCAGCCTTCGCGATGGGTCAGCAGTCGGCCACGATCCAGGGCACCATCCGGGACGTCGACTTCGACGAGCCCGCCGAGGGCGCGCGAGCCGAGATCGTGGAGCTAGGGAGATCCGCGGCATCGGACGCGCGCGGGGCGTACGCCTTCTCGGGCCTCCCCGCCGGGAGCTACACCCTCGTCTTCTCCGGGCCGGGATTCAGCAGCGAGGTCGTGGAGGTGGTGCTCGAGGAGGGCCAGGTGGAGATCGTCGACGTGGAGCTCGCCAACGTCTTCACGGAGCTCGACAAGTTCGTCTTCGAGCCCCCGCTGAACTTCGGGGGCGCGGGCGAGATCGGCCTCCTCAACCTCCGCTTCGAGGCGCCGTCGCTCATCGACTCGGTCGGCAGCGAGCTGCTGTCCCAGGCGTCGGTCGGCAGCGCGGACGAGGCCCTGGGGCTCGTCTCGGGCGCCACCGTCTCCGCGGACTCGACGCCGGTCATCCGGGGCCTCCCGGACCGCTACGTCAGCTCCCAGGTGAACGGCGTCCGCCTGCCGTCCGCCAACGAGGACAAGCGCGCCGTCGAGCTCGACCAGTTCCCAAAGGCGGTGATCGAGAGCATCCAGGTCTCGAAGACGTTCACGCCGGATCAGCAGGGGGACGCGTCGGGGGGCGCGGTCAACCTCGTTCTGAACCGGATCCCCGACAAGCCGATCTTCTCGTTCAACGCGCAGACCAGCTACAACACGCAGGTCACGAACGAGGACAGCTTCCTCTCCTACCGCGGCGGCGGCGTGGGAGCCCTCGGGCTCGAGGCCGACGAGCGTCCGATCCAGCACCTGGGCGAGAACTGGTCCGGCGCGGTCGGGGTCTCGCCCACCAGCGCGCCCACCGACTACAAGTTCAGCACCGCCCTCGGGGGAGGGCGCGAGCTCGACAGCGGCGTCGAGGTCGGCGGGTTCCTCAGCCTCTTCTACGAGAAGGACAGCTCCTTCTTCGACAACGGCATCGACGACAGCTGGTGGGTCAACAGCGTCGTCGCCCCGGGCCTCTCCCCGCAGACGAACCAGGGGGGCGTCAACGAGGGCGAGTTCGTGACCTCGCTGTTCGACGTGACCCGCGGCTCGCGCCTGGTGCAGTGGGGCGGCCTGGCCTCCCTAGGCGCCGAGTGGGACGGCCACAGCATCGGACTCGACTACCTCTACTCCCACACCGCTGAGGACCGGGCCACCCTCGCCGAGGACACCCGCGGCAAGGAGTACTTCTTCCCGGGCTACGACCCGAACGACCCCGCGGGGCCGGGCAACTTCGGCAACCAGTCCGACGCCGCCCCCTACCTCAGGACGGAGTCCCTCGAGTACACGGAGCGCACGACCGGGACGCTGCAGCTGAGCGGTCGCCACGAGCTCGAGATGGAGACGGTGGACCTGGGCGACTCCTTCAAGCTCAAGGCGCCGATCCTCGACTGGAAGCTCGCGTCGAGCTTCGCCGACCTCGACCAGCCGGACAAGCGGCTGTTCGGCTCCCTCTGGCGCCCGCCCAGCTACGACCCCGGCAACCCGACCTTCGGGATCCCGCCCGGCGTCAACGACCCCTTCTTCGAGGCCTTCAAGCCGGCGGCCAACTTCACGCTGGGCAACCTCCAGCGGATCTTCAAGGAGATCGAGGAGGACAGCGCGCAGATCCAGCTGAACGGCGAGCTGCCCTTCGAGCAGTGGTCCGGGGACGAGGGCTACCTCAAGGTCGGCTACTTCGACGACCAGGTGGACCGCACCTTCGACCAGGAGAGCTTCAGCAACTTCGGGGAGCCCTTCATCACCTACCCGGGCGGCTTCAACGAGTTCTGGAGCTCGAACTGGGAGAACGAGAACCACCCCATCAGCCAGGAGTTCGACCTCGACGTCGACTACGACGGCGAGTTCAACATCGACGCCTGGTACGGGATGTTCGACCTCCCGATCAACAGCGTCGTCAAGGTGATCGGCGGCGTCCGGCTCGAGAACACGGAGATCATCACGCGCCTCGCGCCCGGCGACGACGCCCAGTACTTCGACCCCGACGGGACCGCCGTCTCCGAGTTCACCCCCGAGATCCTCGCCGAGATCGCCGAGCCGTACACCGAGGACGACGTGCTGCCGTCCCTCGCCATGGTCTACGACGTGGACGAGGACTGGTCGATCCGCGCCGCGTACAGCCAGACCGTCGCCCGCCCGACCTTCAAGGAGCTGGTCCCGATCCTCCAGCAGGAGTTCCTGGGCGGCCCGGTCTTCATCGGCAACCCCAACCTCGAGCTCGCCGGGCTCACGAACTACGACCTGCGCGTGGACTACCGCCCCACGGCGGAGTCCCTGGTGTCGCTGTCCTACTTCTACAAGGACATCGAGCGGCCCATCGAGTACATCCAGCGCGTGTTCGACTTCGGCTTCACCACGCCGGTCAACTACCCCAAGGGCACGCTCAGCGGCTTCGAGTTCGAGGTGCGCCAGCAGCTCGAGCCCCTCTGGGAGCCCCTCGAGGGCCTCTCGGTCGGCGCCAACGCGACCCTGATCGACTCGTCCGTCGACCTGCCCCAGGACCAGATCGACGTCTTCAGCGGCCTCGGTGTGGACATCACGTCCCGCGACGCCACGAACGCTCCCGAGTACCTCTACAACCTGTACTTCACGTACCAGGTCCCGGACACGGGGACCCAGATGGGGCTCTTCTACACGGTCCGGGGCGACACGCTGGTGACCGGGGACAGCGTCGGGCAGATCAGCAACTACATCCCCGCCGTCTACCAGAAGGCGTTCGGGAACCTGAACTTCAGCGTCAACCAGCGGCTGTCCCAGCACTTCTCGCTGAAGCTCCAGGCGAAGAACCTGACCAACCCGACGATCGAAGAGGTCTACCGGTCGGACTTCACCGGCCCGGACGTGACCAACACCTCCTACACCCGCGGCATCGAGTACGCCCTCAGCCTGAGCGCGAACTTCAGCTTCTGAGCCGCGGGACCCCGCCGGAACGGCGGACCCATGCCATGAACCGAACCAGCCAACCCCGACCCTCTCGAACGCGCGCGAGCCGCGCCCTCGCCGTGGCGGCGGGCGCCGCGGCAGCCGCCGCGCTCGCCGGCTCGCTCGTCGCGCGGCCGACCGCGCAGGACGACCAGGATTCCAAGGTCCAGCTCACCCGGGCCGCCATGGAGGAGTACGTGGAGCTCCGCGGCGTGATCGGCAAGGAGAAGGCGAAGCTGGTGGAGGACAAGCAGTTCCTCGAGGACCAGATCGCGATCCTCTCCGAGCAGGTCCAGATGGAGCGGGACGCGGTCGCGGCCCTGAAGGGCGAGATCGACGACACGTCCGCGAGGACGGCCGAGCTCGAGGAGGAGGAGGCGGCGCTGAAGGCCGCCACCGAGTCCCTCGAGGCGCTCGTCGCCGGACACGAGGCCCGGGCCCGCGCGCTGGCAAAGGTCATGCCCGCGCCGCTCCAGGAGAACGAGGTCTTCTCCGCCCTGGTCGCGGGCCTGCCCGCGGACCCCGCGGACACCAAGCTCAGCCTCTCCAGCCGCTACGTGAACGTCACCGGCATCCTCGACGCCGCCGACAAGTTCAACGCCGACGTCCACGTCAGCAACGAGAACCGCGAGCTGGGCAACGGTGAGTCGGTCAACGTCGACGTCCTCTACCTCGGCGTCTCCACCGCCTTCTACGTCAACCAGGACGGCACCATCGGCGGGACGGGCCGGCCGGGCGAGGACGGCTACGTCTGGCGACAGGACGACGCGGCGGCCCCCGCCATCAAGGCCGCCATCGCCATGAAGGAGGGCGACACCGCCGCCGCCTTCGTCCAGCTCCCCGTGAAGATCGACTGAGGGAGGACCAGGCCATGCAACAGAACATCATCAGGTCGATCACCCTCGCGCCCCTGGCGGCCGCGGCGCTCCTCGCGACGCCCGCCGTGGCGCAGGACGAGCAGAGCAGCGAGTCCCGCTTCGACGAGGTCGCCGCGGGCATCCTGAAGGACCTCGACGGGGCGCGTGCGGAGCTGGAGGCGCTCCGCCAGCGAGCCCTCGACGAGAAGCTGCCCCTGAGCCGCCAGGTCTCCGACCTGCAGCAGCAGCTGCTCGCCGTCGAGGCGGAGCGCAGGAACCTGCGCAACGACAAGAACGCGGGCGCCAAGGCGCTCGGGCGCCTCGGTAACTCGATCGCCGCCCGGAAGCAGGCGGTGGCGTTCCTCGGGGCCCAGTTCTCCGAGTACCGCAGGAACTTCGAGTCGCGGCTCCACATCGCCGAGCTCGCCGGCTACGAGGAGCTCCTGGGCGAGATCATGGCCGCGGAGGACTCCTCGGACCTGAGCCAGTCGGAGGTGTTCCAGCAGCAGGTCCGGGTGCTGGAGGCCTCCTTCGAGCGCCTCGACGCCCTGACCGGCGGGCGCACGCTCTCGGGTCAGGCCCTCGACAGCGCCGGCTTCGTCAAGGACGGCACCTTCGCCGTCCTGGGCCCCGTGGCCTACTTCGTGTCGGAGGACGGCCTCGCCGTCGGGACCGTGAGCGCGCCCCCGGGCAAGCTCGAGCCGACCATCCGCCCCTTCGCCGACCTGGTCAACACCCAGGCCGCGGCGGAGGCCGTGACCGCGGGCGCCGGGATGATCCCGTTCGACGCCACCCTGGGCAACGCCCACAAGATGGAGGCGACGCGGGAGACGCTGCTGGAGCACGTCCAGAAGGGCGGCGTGATCATCTACCCGATCCTGGGCATGGCCGCGCTCGCCGCGCTCGTCGCGGCCGTGAAGTGGCTCATGCTTCTCTTCGTCAGGACGCCGAGCCGCAAGGCCATGAACGCGCTCATGGCGGCCGTGGCCGAGGGGGACGCCGAGA
Source organism: Planctomycetota bacterium (assembly GCA_050049155.1). Taxonomy (GTDB): domain Bacteria; phylum Planctomycetota; class UBA1135; order UBA1135; genus Saltatorellus. The sequence continues at coordinate 19,713 of JASFWR010000013.1, forward strand.
GCGCCCAGCGCCGGGTGAAGGAGGTCCGCGGTCCGGCGGGCAAGATGCTCGCCGCCGGCGTGGCGAGCCTCGGCCGGTCCCGGGACCTCATCGAGGAGGTCATGTACGAGCGGCTCCTGGTCACGAAGTCGAAGCTCCAGGCGGCGCTCCCCTTCATCGCGATCTGCGCGGCGTCCGCGCCGCTGCTCGGGCTGCTCGGCACCGTCACGGGCATCATCAACACCTTCAAGCAGATCACGCTCTTCGGCTCCGGCGACGTGAAGCAGCTCTCCGGCGGAATCTCGGAGGCGCTCATCACCACGAAGTTCGGCCTCGTCGTGGCGATCCCCTCGCTGCTGCTGCACGCGTACCTCTCCAGGAAGGCTCGCGCCATCACGACGAAGATGGAGTCGGCCGCCGTGCGGTTCGCCAACGAGGTCGCGATGTCGAGCGAGTTCGGTCTGGCCGCCGCCGCCGCCAGCGACCGCGGCACCCCCGCCAGCCCGGACGCCATCCGGGGCGAGGTGACCCGCGTCCTCGGGGAGATGCTGGGCCCGATCCAGGAGCCCGCCGCGGCTCCTGC